>JAZULI010000240.1:0-6015 GCA_045603025.1 Bacilli bacterium | reverse complement strand
ATATGCAATAATTTTTAAAAAGTCAATATGTTTTTAACATTTTGTTAAAAAGTTTTAATATTCCTTTACTTTCTTTTAAAAAAGACATTATTTTATATAATTTTTATTCTTTAAATGTTATACTTAAATTAGAAAGGAGATTTTATGAAAAAGTATATTGCTGAGTTTGTAGGAACTTTAGTATTAGTATTAGTCTCATGTGGTGTTGCAGTTGTTACTGGTGCTAATGTTATTGCTACTTCACTTGCATTTGGTTTAACAATTGTTGCAATGGCTTATTCAATCGGAAATGTTTCAGGTTGTCATATTAACCCTGCAGTTTCTCTAGGAATGCTAATAACTGGTAAAATGAATTTAAAAGAATTCGGTTATTATGTATTAGCACAAGTTTTAGGTGCAACAGCTGGTGCTGCTATCTTAGGATTATTACTAGATAGTTTTGCTAATTTAGGTGCTAATGGTTTTGGTAGCGGCCTTGCAACAAATGCATGGATTGCTATTTTAGTTGAAGTTATTTTAACTTTTATTTTTGTAACTGCTATTTTAGGTGTTACATCAAAAAGTGAAAATAATTCAGTTAGTGGTATCGTAATTGGTCTTACTTTAACTTTAGTTCATTTATTAGGTATTTCTTTTACGGGAACTAGTGTTAATCCAGCTCGTAGTTTTGGTCCTGCTTTATTCCAAGGTGGAACAGCATTAAGTCAAGTATGGGTATTCATTGTTGGACCTTTAGTTGGTGCTATCTTAGCCGGATTATTCTTTAAATATGTTTTAAAAAAAGATAATTAATTAGTTAAAACAAAAAAACTGTAGTGAATTAGTCAATAATTTCATTACAATTTTTTTATATCTATTTTTTCTATTTTTACAAAAAAACGACCTATAAAGATCGTTATTTTCTAATGGGGCGAGATAAGGGGATCGAACCCTTGCATACCAGAGCCACAATCTGGCGTGTTAACCACTTCACCAATCCCGCCATAACAAAATAGATTATAACATAAACAAATTCAAAATACAAGAATTTTTTATTATAATCTATTTTTTAATTTTAATAAGCAAAAATCATCTTAAATTATTTTTTTATTCCTTTAACTCCACTACCTTCAAAACTACTTAATATATTAGTATCAAATGAATGAACTTTAGCTTTTTTATCTTTATGATCTTTAACAGCGATATTTAAAACTTCATCTAATAATTCTGAATATTCCATATTTAATTTATCCCATAAATAGAATGATAATGAACCAGGAATACTATTTATTTCATTAGCATATACTTTGTTATTTGCTTCATCAATTAAGAAATCAATTCTTACTACTCCACTAGAGTTTAATGCCTTAAAGGCTTTGGTTGCAATATCACGAACACGACTACTAAGATCTTTATTAATTCTAGCTGGAATAATTCTTTTAGCTGAAGCCATTCCTTTTGATGGACCTTTAGCTTTACCACCACCAATATATTTATCTTCATAAGTTAATAAATCATTTTTACTACCTACTTCTTCAATAGCACTTAATTTTTGCTTACGATAATTACCTAATACACTAATATTTACTTCCTTTAAATTTTGTACCATTTCTTCAACTAAAATTTTTGTATCATATTTAATTGCATCACTAATTGCTTCTCTTAACTCCATTTCATCATGGGCAACACTAATTCCGACACTACTTCCAAGACGAGCTGGTTTTACAATAACGGGATATCCTAATTTTTCAATTTTTTCAATTATTTTATCACTATTTGATTGATATTCAATATCAAAGAACCATTCATATTTAACAATAGGTACACCACATGATGCCCAAACTTGTTTCATAAAGATTTTATCTTGTCCTAAAACAGATGCATAATGGTCACTTTCACAATATGGAATACCAACTGTTTCTAAATAACCTTGTAAACTACCATCTTCACCATTAGTTCCATGCATTATTGGAAAACATATATCTAATTCACCAATTTCACGTTTTAAGAACGTTTTACTTTGTAAAACAAAACGATTTTCATCTTTATAAAGAACAACTGGTTTAGCATAACGTTTTAATAATTCCATATCACTATAAATTTTTATGTCTTTTAACATCTCACCAGTATACCATTCACCATCTTTAGTAATATAAATGGCAATTACATCATAACGATTAGTATCAATACTTTTCATTGCTTGAATGGCACTAATTACACTAACTTCATGTTCTACACTAACTCCACCAAAAATAACACCTAATTTAATTTTCATAACTCCTACTCTCCTTCTGTATAAATATCTGGTAAATCATTTTCAAATAATGCATACATTTTACGTTCATCATTTGTTAAAGAACTAACAACCTTATATGCATCAACGACATTATTTAAAATAAAAATATTGTCTTTATTAAAATTATTATCGATTAATCCTTTATAAATATCTTTCGTTCTTTTTTTACCAATTAAAATAACATAATCGGCTACTTGACTAATATGACATCCAAAATTATAATTTTCTTCTTTTTCTTTTTCACCTAATTCAATCATTCCTGGGGTAACAACACACTTATCACCATCCATTAATGATAATACATCAAGTGCTCCCTTAGCTCCACTAGGATTAGAATTATAAGCATCATCTAATTGATAGAAATTGTTAATCTTTTTTAATTCCAAACGATGTTCAACCGGAATTAAACTAGCAACACTACTCATAATTTCTTCATAAGGTATTTCTAAATTAACCGCTAAAGCAACACCCGCTAAAATATTATAAATATTATGACGACCTAACAATTTAGTAGATAAATGAAGACAATTATCACCAAAAACACAATCAAATTTCATACCATTACTATCAATTTTAATATTCTCAGCATAAAAATCAGCTTTTTCTTTATTTTCAATACCAATCCAAATTATCTTAACTGGATTTTTTAATTTATAATTAACTTGATAAGGATCATCACAATTTAAAATACCTAAACCATCTTTATTTAAATTTTCAATTAATTCAAATTTGGCTGTTTGAATATTTTCTTTTGATTTAAAAGTTTCTAAATGAGCTTCCCCAATTGTTGTTAATATTCCATAATCAGGTTTTACTAAATCACAAATTTCTTTAATTTCACCTTTAACATAAGCTCCCATTTCAGCAATAAAAACTTCATCAAATTTATCTAAATGATTATTAATTGTTATCATTAATCCTTTTAAAGTATTATAGTTAAGCGGCGATGGTCTTGTAATATATTTTGATGATAACAACTCATTAACAACATTTTTACTACTAGTTTTTCCATAACTACCAGTAATTCCAACTACTTTTAAATTATTAAATTGTTTTAATTTATTACTAGCTTTTTTTAAATAATAATATTTTTCTAATTTATCAATTGGTGAATTAATTAATAATACTAAATAAATAACATAATATATAAAAGCAACCATTAAAGAAACAATTAATAAAATTACCGCTAAAATAACATTATCTTGAATTTTTAAAAGCACAATACTAGGTAAAACATAAATTAAAAATGTTGTTACAAATAATCTTTTAATACGACTAGTAAATTTTAAAGGTATTTTATTTTGACTTTCCCTATTTCGTTTATATTCTACATAAATACAATATATATAAACCATTAAACTCGCTACTAAAGTAAAATCAATTATACTTTTATCTTCGACAAAAAACAAAGTTATAAAAAACAAACAAGGTAAGAAATCCCATGAATTAAAAACACGCCTATAATTTCTTCCAATCCATTTTAAATAACGATTATTTTCATTATATAAATTTTGTTGCAACATATGAAGAGATTCCATACTACGATATATAAAATAAATATAATAAAATAGTAAAAATAATAACATAAATCCTCCTATAAGAAATTATCTAAAATATTTTCAACTTGACGTAAATTTTCTAGGTAACAATAATGCGTTCCGGGAAGAACTATTAATGCACCATCAGTTAACAAACTTTCAAGTTCTTTTGCTTCATTTAAAGAAACCGCTTCATCATTATCTCCCCATATCAATAATGTTGGAATCTTAATTTTTTTAGCACATTCTGATAAATCTTCATTAACTGTTTTAACTAAAACATCACGCATAACACCTTTAGCATTTTTATAGTCAACGGATCCCACAAACTTCTTCACAAACTCGCCCAATGGGGATAAAAATTTTACCTTTTTTAATGTTTTTAAAACACTCTGTTTGAAACTTTTATGTTCATGACGAACACAAGGACTTCCAAAAAGAACAAGTTTTTCCGTATCATTACGGGAAGCATAAATAATACTTAAACGTCCTCCAAAAGAATGACCAATAAGGCTAGGCTTTTTAATTTTTAATTCATGAAATAAGTCTTCTAATAAAGATACATAGTCATAAACACTATAAGCATAATCAGGTAAATCAGATAAACCAAAACCTGGCAAATCAATAATCGTTACCCGATGATTATCTTTTAACAAATTACCAAGAGGCGCCATCATTTCGATATTTTGACCCCATCCATGTAATAAAACAACATCACTACCTTCACCATATTGACTATAATTAATATTAATATTTTTAATTTTCTTAAACATATAAAACACCAATCTAAGTATACCATAAAATTATATGCAAAAATTCTTTTTAAAATACACTTTACAATTATTTACAAAAAAAGAATAAGTTATTTACTCATTCTTTTACAAGTTCAATTCGAAGTCTTCTACTATCAACACGTTCAAATTTATAATTGTTATTATTAATCTTTGAAAAATCAGTATACGCTATATCAATAAGTTCTCCATAATAGCTTTTTCCATCAACAGTATTTTTGATATAAATAACATATTTACCTTTAGGAAGAGTTTCAAGATTAATTTTCTTATCATACCATGCTCTTGTTTTATCACAATTATCACTAACCGCTAAAGTTATTTTATAATCGCCATTAGTTATACTACCTAAATCATAACTAATTCGCTCAAACGTTTCCATATTTTCAAAAATTAATTCTCGTTTAACATCTTTATTTACCCCGAAATCAACACCAACACTATGACTGGTACCTTTTAAAGATAAATTATTATTTTCTAAATTAATATTAGTAAAGAAATTATACATTGGATCAATTGTTGAAGGAATGTCATTACTTAATAATCCCTTTTCACGAATATTAAAAATTAATGGACTACCACTTGTTGTATAATCAATTTCAATGGCGTAGCCACGAGCTGAATTCACAGCACGCCTTGTCATATTAGCATAAGCAATATTTGTAAATAAAGTTGTTGTTTCATATTCCCCGTTATAAGCTGTAATAACAGGTATATAATCTCCACTAGGTAATTCACTTAAATCAACGTAATCTTTAAACCAACCACCACTGTAATCATATGTTTTTTTATCATCTAAACTAGACATTTCGTAAGGGTATTCTTGCCAATTATCAAGATCCACAAAATATACTTCACCAGTAATTTCATTAACTAACGAGAAAATATGCATTACTTTCTTATTATCCATTCCTTTAACGCCTAAGAACCCACTTACTTCAAAAGTATTATCATTCTTAAATTCAAAATTATGATACATAAACAAAGGTTCACCAGATTTTAAATCAAGAACTTCAACATTAATACTTAAAACTGTAGTATCACCATACGAATCAGTCACTGAATACTTAATTACATAAGTTCCTGGTTTGGTATTATCAACATTACCTTCAACATTAATATTTTTAGTCAAATCACCATCTTCTTTATCAAAAGCAGTAACACCTTCTAATAAATCAAATTTTTCATTCGTATAAAGAATTATATCATCGGCCTTAATTTCAGGTTTACTATTAAAATTATCAAATGAATAAGCCATATTATCACCTATTTTTATATAACCATAACTAATAGGATTAATTGTAAATTGAACTTTTACCCAAACATCTCCTGATACATCTTCTTTATCAAGAATTGTTAAATAATTATTAGCATAAATATCTCCAATATCATTACCATTTGGTGTTTTATA
>JAZULI010000239.1:0-3408 GCA_045603025.1 Bacilli bacterium | reverse complement strand
AAGAATAACTTTAAAAATAACCTAAGATAAGGTATTATGATAATACTTAAAAATAATTAAGATAAATAATTGTATAATAAATTTTTATATAAATCATTTAGAGTATATACTAAATTATAATCAATTATAATTTAATTTTACAAAAATAAAATCATTTTTAGTTACAAATGTAAGTAATTTATTTTTACTTTTGTAAAAATATTATAACCTAAAATAAAAAAAATTATTAAGGGTATAAGTTATGTTTGATATATAATTTGTGTTATAGAAATGGATTTGATAAAAGATAGATTAGCTCATATTTTAAGAGCAAAAAATTTAACTGCGACTCAATTTGCAGAGATGATGCAAATACAGCCATCAAATGTTTCTCACCTACTAAGTGGAAGAAATAAACCCAGTCTTGATTTTTTGATAAAACTTAAGGCTTTATTTCCGGAATATAATTTTGATTGGATTATTTTAGGTAAAAAACCTATAACTAGCACCGATTCAAATATGATTCACAATAATTCTCTTTTCGGACAAATGGAAGAAAAAAGTTTAATAGAATTGCATTCAAATGAAGATAATAGTTTAGATATCGAAAAAAATAATTCGATTGATATAAAGAAAGAAAGTGATTTATTTGTTGGTGATTATTCCAAAGGATTAAGACAAATTATCTATGTGTATGCAGATCATACTTTTGAAATATACAACGTAAGAGAATGATTATATTTTTTATAAAGTCATATACATTAAAACATATATTGTTGATTATTTTTTATTATCTTTGTAATCATAAACAGTGTATTGAGTAATATGTATATGTCATTGATTTTAAAGACAATAATAGATACAATAGTTAAGTATAAAAATATAGTTATTATTTCTCATGTTAATCCTGATGGAGATGCATTGGGTTCTTCTTTGGCACTATATATGTTTTCAAAAAAAATAGGTGCAAATCCTAAAGTAATTATTCCTAACGATTATCCTTCTTTTTTATCATGGATGCCCAGTATTCAAGATGTTATAATTTATGATAGAAGTCAAGAAAATGCAAAACAAATAATGAGTGATGCAGAATTATTTTGTTATCTAGACTTTAATACTGAATCTCGTACGGGTGTGTTACATAATGATTTATGTCATTTTAGTAAAACGCCGAAATTATTAATAGATCACCATATTGGTGCTGATTTATCTAAATTTGAAGCATCTATTTCCATTACGGATATTTCAAGTACTTCGGAAATAGTCGCAGAACTAATTAAGTTCTATGGATTTGAGAAGTATTTAGATGATGATATAGCTAGTTGCTTATTAACAGGTTTGATTACTGATACAGGTTCTTTTACTCATTCAATTTTTAAGAATACATTTAATATTTGTGGAGAAATAATATCGAGTACAAATGTTAATTATATGAATATTCATCAAAATATTTATGATAATTCAACAGAGGATAGATTGAGATTGTTAGGTTTTTTGATTAACAATAGAATGACTGTATTAAACGAATATAATACAGCATTTATTTACGCTTCAAAAAACGATTTGGAAACTTTTAATTATCAAGTCGGTGATACTGAAGGTGTTGTTAATTATCCTCTTTCTATATCAAATATTAGAATGTCAGTTTTGATAACAGAACGTCAAGGGTGTATTAGATTTTCATTTAGATCAAAAGGTGATTTCTCAGTTAATGATCTAGCGAAAAAATATTTCGAAGGAGGAGGTCATTTTAATGCTGCTGGTGGAACATTATACTGTTCTTTAGAAGAAGCAATAAATAAATTATTGGAGGTTTTACCTGAATACAAAGATTTGTTAAGCAAATGAGATATAAAGGTTTACATATAGCATGTAAATTATTGATATTTATGTTATCAATAATACTATACTCTTGTTCGATAGAGACATATTCTACAAAGAAAATAGCTGCAGATAATGACATATTAATATATATTAATAGTAATAATTTGGATGTAAAACCTAATTCTTCAGGACTTGTTTTTATACCTATAAGAGAAGGTGATGGTATTTCTCCTCAAGATGGTGATAAAGTTGCATTTCATTATGTAGGATATTATCTAAATGGTGAACAATTTGATTCGTCTTATGAAAAATCATATCCTTTACTGGTTGAATTGGGTAATAATATGATTATTAAAGGTTTAGAAGAAGCATTAAGGCTGATGAACAAAGGTTCAAAAGCTAAAGTTTTAATACCATTTTACCTTGCATACGAAGATAAGGAATATGCTCCAGTTCCTCCATATTCTAATTTGATTTTTGAAATAGAACTAATAGATTTTACATCTATAAATAAATGATTTTAAACGTAAAAATATTAATAATTATTATATTATGCATGTTATTCATATCTTGCGAAAAAAATAACGTGCGACATAATTATCAAGTCATTAATAAAGAAACGATTGAAGAATCGTTGATAGAAACCAATATTAATTTATTGAATAAAGAATCAGAACTGATAGACGAATATATAAAAGAGAATAATCTTGATATTGTTAAAACTGGAACGGGATTAAGATATTACATTTACAAACAAGGTAATGGCGAATTTATAAAAAAAGGTAATATAATTACATTACAATATGAACTTAGTTTATTATCTGGCGAAATAATATATTCTTCTACAACGGATGGGTATAAAAATTTTGAAGTCGGTAGGGGTGGTGTTGAAAGAGGTTTGGAAGAAGCTGTTTTGAAATTACGTAATGAGAGTGAAGCTATCTTAATTTTACCATCACATTTAGCACATGGTTATACAGGTGATGGAAAAAAAATTCCCTATATGGCAACATTGGTATATAAAATAAAAGTAATTGATATTAAATAATTAAAATTTAAAAGCAACATGAAAAAACTATTATTATTATCATTAATCTTAGGTGTAGTCTTTACATCATGTCAAAGTAAAAAAGATAAAACTTTTGAAGGTTTTGAAAAATCAAAAACTAATTTGTTTTACAAATTTCATATTCAAAATAATGGAGAAACTCCTGAGATGATGGAGTTGTTGGATCTTCAAATGGAATGTAAAATTAATGATACAGCTGTAGTAATTCCCAATAACAGAATGATTTTACAAATGATTGAACCAATGTTTGAAGGTGACATATATGAAGGTATAAGTATGATGCATAAAGGAGATTCTGCTTCTTTTATAGTTCGTACTGATTCTACTTTTATGACATTATTTCAATTACCAACATTACCTGCAGAGTTTTCTGATAAAGATATTATGAGGTTTGATGTTAAGCTTAATGATTTTTATCCTGAGTCTGAATTTGCTATAAAACAAATTGAATATATGAAAAAAACGTACAAAAAAGAAACTGAAGAGTCTGAAAATGAATTACAAAAATATTTTAAGGAAAACAATTTGAAACCTAT
>JAZULI010000238.1:0-18295 GCA_045603025.1 Bacilli bacterium | reverse complement strand
CAAAAAGAGATGAAATATTAAATAAGATGAATGAATATAATCAAGTAAGGACTCATTTAATATAATTTTAGTAATTAGACTATTGAAAAAAAACAATAGTCTTTTTTGCACTAAATTGCATGTTATTTAATATATTATAATATGAGAATTAATAAATTAATAAAAACTAAATATAAAGTTAAAATAAATGGTATTAAAACTAATTCAAAAGAGATAAAAAAAGGTGATTTATTTATTTGTACGTTAGGTTTAATTGGTAAAAAAGATTATATTGATGATGCTATTAAAAATGGTTGTTCTTTTGTTATTGCAAATGAAGATATTCCTTATAAAATACCACATTATGTATCTAATGATTTATCTAAAATTTTAAAACAAAGTCTTGATAAATTTTATCATTTTCCATTACGAAGAATTAATTTAATTGGTGTAACAGGAACTGATGGTAAAACAACAATTACAACGATTTTAAAAGATATGACTAATGATGCTTGTATTGCTACTAATGGCTTAATTTATAATGATAAGAAAGTTAAGTTAGATAATACAACACCTAGTTTAGATAAATTATATGATTGTTTTGATAAAATTGTAAAAAATAATAAAAAAAATGTTTTTATGGAAGCTAGTAGTGAAGCATATTTAACGAAAAGGATTCCTAATTTATTTTTTGATATTGGGGTATTTACAGATATAACCAAAGAACATTTAGATAAACATGAAAGTTTTGAAAATTATTTGAATTGTAAAATGAAACTTTTAAAAAATAGTGGAATTGTTATTTTAAATCATGATAGTAGATATTTTAATAAAATAAAAAAAGTTAATAATAATTATTTAACTTATGGTTTTAAAAAAAGTGATATAACAATACTTAAATATCGATTAAATCTTTTACATACATATATTAAATTTAGATATAAGGATAAAGATTATAATGTAGTTAGTTCCTTGATTGGAAAATATAATGTTTATAATTTAATGGCCTGTTTTTTAGTAATGTTAGAACTTGGGTATAATATTGAAGATATTATAAAGAGAGTAGATTTAATAAAAAAAATTCCTGGAAGAAATGAAATGATTTATCAAAAAGATTTTAATGTAATGATTGATCATGCACATACGGTAAATGCTACACGAAATATTTTAAAATTTGTTAAAAAATTCGTAAAGAATCGTTTAATCGTTGTGGTTGGTTGTGCGGGTGGTAGATATAAAGAAAAAAGAAAGGAAATTGGGAAATTAGTTTTAAAATATGCCGATATCGTTATTTTTACCATGGATGATCCTAGGAAAGAAGATGTTAATAAAATAATTGATAATATGATAAAAGGAAATACTTTTTTTAAGAAAAAATATTTTCGGATTATTAATCGGAAATTGGCTTTAAAGAAAGCTATAAGAGAAGCAGAAGATAATGATTTTATTTTGGTTTTAGGGCGAGGAAGAGATGAAATAATGTATGTTAATGAAGAAAAAATTATTCACAGTGACTTTGATGAATTAAAAAAATTAATCCCATAAATTTTGTTTATTAGGATTTTTTTTTGTTTACAGTTTAGATAAATTTTGATATAATATGCATAGATTTGGAGGCAGTATGGATTTAGTTTCAATTAAGGGATTAGGAGAAAAAACAAAAACTTTATTAGAGAAATTAAATATATATGATGTAGATGATTTAATTACATATTATCCTTCAAGATATGATATATTAAAACGAAGTGATTTAGATAATGTAAGTGAAGATGAAAAAGTAATAATTGATGGAAAAGTTGAAAGTATTCCAATGATATTACGTTTTAATCGTGGTTTAAATAAAATGAATTTCCGTTTAGCGTCATCTAATCGAGTAGTAGGAGTTTCAATTTTTAATAGAGCTTATATGAAAAGTAATTTATCAATTGGGACTAGTGTAATTGTTATTGGAAAATATGATAAGACAAAAAATATTGTTACCGCTAGTGATATAAGAATTGGTTCATTAGGTAATGTTTCAAAAATTGAACCAGTTTATCGTTTAACAACTGGGATAACTAGTAAAAGTTTAAGTACATATATAAATTTAGGTATTATGATGTATGGAAGAGATGTTTTAGATAAAATACCAGATTATCTTATTGAAAAATATAACTTTGTTAATAAAAAGACAGCGTTAAATATTGTTCATAATCCTAGTGATATTGAAAAACTTAAAAATGTTCAAATAAGACTTAAATATGAAGAATTATTTGAATTTATGGTTAAAATTAATTATTTAAAAGAAATTAATAAAAAAGAAAATGGTTTATTTAGAAATATTTTAGAAAAAGATATTGAAGATTTTTATAAAAAGTTAGAATTTGAATTAACTAGTGATCAAAAGAAAGCGATTTTAGAAATTGTTGAAGATATGAATAGTCCTAAAAGAATGAATCGTCTTTTACAAGGGGATGTTGGATGTGGAAAAACAATTGTTGCGATAATTGCGATGTATTTAAATAAAATTAGTGGTTATCAAAGTGCTTTAATGGCTCCAACAGAAATCTTAGCAACCCAACATTATCATAATGTAAAGAAACTATTAGGAGATATGGTTAACGTTGAATTATTAACAGGATCATTTACGAAAAAAGAAAAAATGCGGATATATGATGATTTAGAAAAAGGAAAGATTGATATTATTATTGGTACTCATGCTTTAATTCAAAATGATGTTAATTATGCTAATTTAGGTTTAGTGGTTACTGATGAACAACATCGCTTTGGAGTTAATCAACGGGAAAATTTAAAAAATAAAGGAATTATGCCAGATGTTTTATATATGAGTGCAACCCCAATTCCAAGAACTTTTGCTTTAACTATTTATGGAGATATGGATATTAGTATTATTAAAGAAATGCCAAAAGGTAGAATTCCAGTCGAAACTTTTGTTAAAAAAAGTGAAGAAATTACCGAAGTATTAGAAATGATGCTTAAAGAATTAGAAGATAAACATCAAATATATGTTATTGCGCCTCTTATTGAAGATAGTGAAAATTCTGATTTAACAAGTGTTAATGAACTTCGAGATAAAATGAATTTAGCATTTGGTAAAAAATATAAAATAGATTTACTTCATGGAAAAATTGGTAATAATCAAAAAGATGAGATTATGAAGAATTTTAAAGATGGTAAGACTCATATTTTAATTAGTACAACTGTTATTGAAGTAGGAGTAGATGTTCCTAATGCTAGTATGATGGTTATCTTTGATGCAAATAGATTTGGTTTATCAACACTTCATCAGTTAAGAGGACGCGTTGGAAGAGGTAGTATTGCTTCTAAATGTATTTTAATTAGCTCACAAGAGACTAAGAGATTAGATATACTAGCTAAAACTTGTGATGGCTTTGAAATATCAGAAGAAGATTTTAAACTTCGTGGAAGTGGTGATTTATTCGGAACAAAACAAAGTGGGGATATGCAATTTAAGATAGCTAATATTAGAGAAGATTTTAAAATATTAGTACAAGCTAATAAAGATGCTAAAGAATTTTTAAAGAAAAATGATGTTGACATTATAGATTTAAAGAATTACTTTATAAATAGTATAAATATTAAATAATAGTGTAAAGTGTGTAAAAAATATTTGTTAAATTTCACCAAAATTATTGACGGACTTTTTCATTTATATTATGATTTATATGTATGGGAAATAACCATACACACTCTTACGATTAAATGTGAGGGTGTATTCAACCAAAACCCCCTGAAGGAGCCGAAAGGCTCCATTTTTGTTTGTTTTAAAGGGTTTTTAAATGATTAAAATTTGTTTACCACTTATTTGCCACTATTTTTTTCAAGTTTTATATTTTTATACAATTGTTGGTGAATCAGAAATGGAACTATTATTTGTTTCGATTGATGATGTTTTTTTAGCATTTTCATCATTTATTTTGTTTTTTATTTCCTCTAATTCACCATTATATAAATGACTATATGTATTTAATGTTTCTTCAATTTTAGTATGTCCTAAATATTTTGCAACTAATACAATACTAGAACCTTTACTTATTAAGAATGAAGCACAACTATGTCTAAAATCATGGATTCTGATTTTTTTCAAATTAGCTTTTTTACAAATAGACTGTTGTCTTTCGTTAGGGTTGTCTGCAACGATTGGAATATTACCTGTTCCGAACACAAACCAATCTTTTTTAAAGTTGCTGTATTTAGATTGTTCGTTATAAAGTTCTGTAAGGTGTTCAAAAAGAACATCACAAATTGGTATTTGTCTTTTACTATTTTTTGTTTTTGTTGATGTAAATTTCCAATTTTTACTTGAGTATCGCGTAGGTATTTGCTTTCTTATGTGTAATATTTTGTTGTTAAAGTCAATATCATTCCAAGTAACTGCTCGCATTTCACCATTTCTTAAACCACAATAAAATAATGTTTCAAATAAGCAGATATATTTTAAATCAGTTTCGTAACTTATAAATTTATGAAATTCATCAAATGTATAAAAGTCCATTTCTTTCTTCACTTCACTAGGGTTAGTAAAGTTAGTCATTTTGTTATATACTGATGAGAAGTTAAAGTCATAGTATTTTGTACCAAAATTAAGAATAGCTTTTAAAAACTTTAGTATGTCATTTTTATAACTATTAGCTATATCTCTTTTATTCATTTCTTTCTTCCATTTTTCGAAATGCATTATATTAAAATCAACTAATTTAATGTCATCTAATATCTTCAAAAACGGAACTCTATCTTTATAAGTTTGAAAAGTAGTTTCTTTTACTTTTTCTTTTTGATATTCATAAAACGCCTCATATAAATCTTTGAATTTCATGTTTTTATTATCTGTTCTTTCACATTCTGTTAATAAAAATTCACGCTCTGCTTGTAGAGCTTCTTTTTTTGTATGATAGTTTTTACTATAATGTTGAATTCGTTTCCCACTTAAATTAGTATAAGGTACTCTAAAGTACCAACTACGACCATCTTTAGAGCGTTTTTTACTATTTGCTGGGTATTGATATACAGCCATATATATTTCCTCCATTCTTGCTATATTTTCAATAGGAATATAATTGAGGCGAATAAACAATATGTATTGCATTGAGTTAGTGTTAGTAGCACTAACTTTTTTTGCCTCTATATATAGATACGAATTTATACCTTCCTTCAATTGTCATTTTCTTAATTTTTAATAAAAAAATGAAAATTTTTTGTATTTTTAGTAAAAAATGTCATCTTTTTTAACAAATTTGATGTTTTTATCCATTTTCGCAATTCAAACATGCTACTCGTTCGTATATAAATATGTAACCTAAAGTTGAGTTAGTAGCATTAACTTTTTGTCTCTATAGTATTAATACGAATTTCTATCTTCTTTCAATTGTTATTTTCGTAATTTATAGAGGGAAAATGATAATTTTTTGAGTTTATTATCAAAAAATGTCATTTTTGTAAACAAAATTGCAAATTTTTGCCATTTTCGCAATTCAAACATTCTTCTCATTCGTATATAAATATGTAACATGAATTTGGTTGAATTGCATAACTCACGAAGATGTAGTGTTTATTCTTAATTAGTAATGCTACTAAATCAACAAATCAGGTTACGTTTAAAAGTTATATATTAAGGAAAGGAGAGATTTTTTGAAAACTGTTTCAGCAAGAGAAACTTTAGGGATTATATCTAAACAATGGTGTTCAAGCCAAGATTTTAGTATCTTATCTAATACTGGGAAAAATACAACTTTAAAGTTGATGAAAGATTTAAGAGATAATCTTGAAAAAGCTAATTACTTTTTACCAAGTAATTTACTTCCAATGGATAAAGTTGTTGAGTATCTAAACATTAACATCCCTTATTTAAAAAAAGTATCTAGTCTTAGTGAGTTAGATACTTTATCGAAAGGAGCATCATCTAATGAAAATAACACTTAGGCGCTTGCACGAAGCAAAAGGTTGGAGTTTGAAGAAAGCATCTATTGCTTTTAATATGGACATTAAAACCATTAAAGCTTATGAGAACTACACAAAGTTTCCAGAACCTGACGATATTATTAAAATGTTAAAGGTAATGGGTTTCTATTTTGATGAAATATATTTCATCATTTATGCAGACATTGGTCTAAAGTATAAAGGTTAGAGAGGAGATTTTATTATGAAAAAAACTATTTATACAATTGATTCTATAGGAGATATGATTCCACTATTGCCTGTAGATTATAAGGATGAAAGTGTTCTTTCAACAGAATCACAAGACTTAGATTTAGTCAATTATTTCTTTGACAGTATCACGTGTGGAGATAAAGATATAGAAAGGTTATTATATGAGGTTATTGGTTATTCTTTAGCCAAAACTTCTGTACTAAGTAAAGCATTCATTTTTAAAGGTGAAGGTCGCAATGGAAAATCCAAAATTTTTAGAATTATCGAGGCATTATTGGGTAATGATTTATGCTCACATGAACATTTAGAAAAATTATCTGGTCCTAAAGCTGGTGGTAAGTCAACTATTAAAAATTTGGAAAATGCTACTGTGAATATAGCAGAGGACCAAAAGCAGCCAAAGTATGTTAATACTTCATTAATTACTAGGGCAATATCTGGAGAACCAATATCGATTGGTGGTATTGAAGACATGATTCCTTATGCAACACTGTTGTTTTCGGTCAATGAAGTTATCGATTTTAAGGAAACTGGAATATATATAACAGATCGTTTCGTGGTAATTGAGTTTAAAAATAAATTTACAGATTCTAATAATAATAGATACGTTAGCATTGGAGAGGAGTTGTGCAAACAGAAACCATTACAAATTATTGCTACTCGAGCAATTAATGCGCTTGTGGATGTATTAAACAATGGTAAATTTACTATACCTGCTGTTGTCGAAGAAACAACTAATAATTACTTCATGGAATGTAATAATGTTGCTGAGTTCTGTAGTTTATATCCTATAAAACATTTTATTGCTAAATCTATATATTATAGAGAGTACTGTACTTGGTGTAACTATAATAATAAGGAGTCAGTATGTAATACTAGATTCGGTAAAGAGGTTTTAAACTTAGGTTATCGCGCTGAAAGATATTCTTTTAAGAACGATAGAAAGACTTATTATACTGCACCAGAGTTTGATAATAACCAAGCTCAAGAGGTTTATAAACAATATCTATCCGATTCAGGTATCAGTGAAGAATCAGCTCAAAAGTATACTGAAAATGAATTAATGGCTACATTTGGTAATAGTTCATTTGCTGAATATCAAGCAGATTTGCTATATTCAAATTGTGATTCAGAATAATCGTTTATATGCCTTTAAAAGCTCATAGGAGGCTCTAGGAGAGGTTTTATCATATATGGCGATAAAAAATTTGTAAAATAGAATATGCCTCTGTAAGGGCTATAGAAAGCTCTACAACAACAAAAGCTAGGGAATACCCTAGCTCTTTTATTTACAATATTTTTAATTTTCTTGATATTTTAATTCAGCTTGCTTAATTACTTTCTTTATAGCATCCTCGCTCTTGTTTGGAGGGTAGTTATATTTAACAAGTAATCTTCTAATTTCAACTCTAATTTTAGCTCTAGCATCTTCACGTTTAAATGCATCTAATGTTAAATTCTTATTGATTAAATCAACAAGTTCTTTAGCTATTTTAACTAAAGTATCATCTTGCATTAAAACTTTAATTTCTGGGTCATCACCTAAAGCATCAAAGAAAGCTTTTTCCTCAATACTCAAGTCATATTCATTACCATTGTTTATTTCAAAATTAATCTCATTTCTTAAGTTAATTAATTCCTGAATTACTTTTTCAATATCAACAACACTTATTCTTTCGTTGTATGCTTCGACTATCTTATTAAATCTATCGCTAAATTTTTGTTGTAGTGTAACATTGACTTTACCAATTTTACCTAAAGCTGTTTTAATAGCTCTTGTTAAGACATCGGCTGCAACATTCTTTTCCTTCATTTGTGCTAGTTTATTAACCATTTCAGCACTTAATAAATCTAATTCATTACTATGTGATAATTCGCCTAAGTTTATAAGTTCATCATCTGTAATAGCTTTATTTAACATATCAGCAACATTCTTATTAATTTCTTCAACATCTAACTTATTAACATGTTTAATTTTAGATATGAAAGACCTAACTGATATTATGTATAATACCTTATCTTTTAAATCGTTATCTATTACACCATTACACATTGTGAATAAACTTTTAATGCTGGATGAGACACTCATAAATAAACGTTCTCTTTCATTAGTGGCAAGAATATGATTAGCACCATCTTTAATTTTATTATATTTCTCAGTATTATTTAAAGATTTAAAGTCTGAGTAATCAACACCAAATAAGTAGTTATCTGCAAGTTCTACATTATCTTTTAAAACTTTTATGTATTCTTCATTATCAACAACTTTATTTTGGTCTCTAGTAGTATAAGTTTTTAAAGCTTCTAATAACCATCCTTTTAAACCTATATAATCAACTATTAAACCAGCAGTTTTAGACTTGAATACTCTGTTAACTCTAGCAATAGCTTGCATTAAATTATGTGCTTTCATCGGTTTATCAATATACATTGTTCCTAAAGCTGGAACATCAAATCCAGTAAGCCACATATCAACAACAATAGCGATTTTGAACGGTTCGTTTTTATCGTTACTCTTGAATCTGTTTTCAAGAATCTTTTTATCATACTTAGTACCAACTGCTTTTTGCATTTCTTCATCATCTTTATTACTTGGGGTAATAACCATATGAACTTTATCTTCATAATCTGGTCTAAGTTCTAAGAACTTTTTATACATAATGTAAGCAGACTTTCTAGAATAAGCAACTACCATTGCGTGGTCTGCATCCATTGTTTTTCTTTCTTCATAATGACTGATTATATCTTTAACAATTAATTCAAGTCTATCTGGGTCTTCAATAATTGATGAAATAGTAGCCATCATTTGTTTAGATCGTTTAATAGAATATTCATCTGCTTGTTCATTAGCTTCTATTTCATTGTAATAAGCATCAATTTCTTCAAGTAATCTTTGGTTTAATCCAACTTTAGCCATTCTAGATTCATATACAATAGGAACTGTAGAACCATCCATAATAGCTTGTGTCATATCGTATGTATCAATAACATCACCAAATATTGATGAAGTACTTCTATCTTTGGTTTCGACTGGAGTTCCAGTAAATCCAATATAAATAGCATTTGGTAAAGCATCGTGTAAGTATTTTGCAACACCAAACTTCTTATAAGCAGTAGCAGTATCTGTATCTATCTTGATAATTGGGTCTAATCCATAATGACTTCTATGACATTCATCAACTAATACTAAAATATCATTTCTATCAGAAAATAAACCTGTTTCTTCTTCAAACTTTTGAAGTGTAGTAAAGAATATACCACCTGATTGTCTATCTTTTAATATTTCAGTTAACATCTCACGACTATTAGCTTGAACTGGAGTTTGTTTTAAGAAGTCAATTGAGTTCAAGAAAGTAGAGTATAATTGATTATCTAAGTCATTTCTGTCTGTAACAACTACGATTGTAGGGTTCTTTAAAAGTCTAATCATATTAGCTGCATAGAATACCATACTAAATGATTTACCAGAACCTTGTGTATGCCATAAAACTCCAGCTTTACCTGTTTGTTTACCTTTAGTCATTGTTGAATCAATAGCTTTCTCGACTCCAAAATACTGGTGATATTGAGGTAAAATTTTATAGTCATCATTATACATAATGTAATTTTGAATTAAGTCTAAAAGTCTTTCCTTTAAAAACATACCATTGAATAAAGTAGTGTGAGTTTCCATAGCTTCTTTAACTTCATCATTTGTATTTATTTTCTTCCAGTCACTAAATCTTTGATAATTACTAGTAATAGTACCAGCCTTAGCAGTAACACCATCACTAATAACTAAGAATTCATTGTATCTGAATAGTGTAGGAATAGAAACTGTCTTATATCTTTGTAATTGATTATAAGCATCTGTTAAAGTTACATCCTCATTAGTCGCTGTTTTTAATTCAACGACTACTAAAGGAATACCGTTTATAAATACTACAATATCAGGTCTTTTTAATTCATTCTCGTTAACCCAATACTGATTAATAGCAAAAAAGTGATTATTTTCTATATTATCAAAGTCAATAAGTCTTACATTTTTATATATGTATCCATCTTTTGTTTGAATTTCGACAGGAACACCTTCTCTTAAATACTTATGAAATTCTTTGTTATCAAATACGACATTATTGTATTTAAAGTTTTTGATAATTCTTATTGCTTCTCTAATAGATTCGTCATCAAAACTTGGATTAATTCTTTTTAAGTCATCAAAAATATAATCTAAGTATAAAACCTCGTGATAATCTCTTTCTAAATCATATCCATTTAATATTTCATATTCTAAGTTAGAAAATATATCCATAGTAGATTGTTCTAACATATCTTCATTAAACATTAATAATCACTTCCTTTTCTAAATCACAATTTGTACGATTAAATTTCTATATTATCTAAATCTATTTCACCATTCATTAATTTCGGCAATAGTGTATTTCTTAACTCTGATAATTTTATGTTTTCATACTCATTATTTTTTATATTTTTAAACATGGCTGATGTTAAATCGTTAAATTTCTTCAATGTTTCATCAGTAGGGATGCCTATCTTAATTGATTTGACTATTTTTGAATTTATTGCTGTTGCAATAGATGAAGTGCTTCCTAAATCTGAATAATTGAAATATGTTAAAGTGCAATATAAATAATTATTCAAATCTTTATCATCTAAATCAAAATGAGCTATAGCTTCATTAGTTGCCATATCTTCTGTAGTAAAACCCGTTCTACCAACAGTTAATTTAAAACTTAATATTACGGTATCTTTTGGAATAACTTTTACGTTATACTTATCGACTGCTTCTTGAGTTAATTTTTCAGCTGTATCAAATATAAACATCCCAGATTTTCCTAAATCGCTTATAGAAATCCATTTAACATCTTCTTTGTTTGTAGTAAAACATTCTTGTTCACTTCTAGGTGGTGTTTTACCAATCGTTACATTAGATATTTCATCTAATCTTTTATAATCATCATAATCAGTAAATACTTCATCATAAATACATTTTATTTGTTCTGACAAATTATTGTTTATATCATTATTTAATTTAATCTTATCATCCAATTTTGATAATATAGTTGCAATTTTATTTTGAATTTCTATATCAGGTACTTCAATTTCAATATTTTCAAACATCGATTTATTTAATATTGGCATTGTACTACCATTGGTACCTATTAAATGAAAATAATTTTTCATAGTAGATAATACATAATAAACGTACCTAATATTGAACTTATTTACATCTATATTTGTAATAGCATTTATCTGTTGATTAGTTAAACAATTATCCTTTACAATAGCAACATTTCCCATATCAGAACCAATGCAATCTACAACAATACTATTCTCACTTATAAATCTGGTTTTATAATCGTCATTTGCTTTTTGAGATATATGTTTTTCAGAGGAAACAACATACATTACATTCTTAATATCAGAAGGACCAACAAACATATAATCATTACTTTCATAGTACTCTGATTTCTTAGTTGAAGGGGTACATCCGGTTATAATTTTTCCTATTTCTCCCAACTTTACTTTTTTCATATTGGTTTCTCCTTTCTTCTATAAATCACAATTTATATAATTAAACATCATAACCAATTGCTTTCAAATTTTTTTTAATTTCTTCTTCAAGTTTATGTGAGTCATCAAATAATGTTGATAATTCACTTGTAATGTTCTTCATCTTTTCATCAAATGACACATTATCTTCAACATTGTCTTCAATTCCAACATATCTTCCCGGAGTCAATACATAATCATTTTTTATGATGTCAGCTGTGGTAGCACTATAACAGAACTCTTTTATATCTGCATAATTTTCATCATTTTGATAACTATGATATGTATCAGCAATTTTACTTATATCTTCATCAGTTAACTCTCGTAGTCTTCTTGTAACCATAGTTCCTAAATTATTAGCATTTATAAATAATGTTTTACCTTTTTGTTTCTTATTTCTATTAATTATCCATATAGAACATGGGATAGTAACTGTATAAAATAAGTTAGTTGGCATAGAAAGAATACAGTCGACTAAGTCATCTTCTATAAGTTTCTTTCTAATTTCTCCTTCTTGTCCTCCAGATGACAATGAGCCATTAGCTAGAATACAAGCCATTTTACCATTTTGAGAAAGTTTAGATATCATGTGTTGTAACCAAGCATAGTTTGCATTGTTTTTAGGTGCTAAACCATATCTCCATCTAGGGTCTTTTTCAACTTTGTCTCTATCCCATTCCATATTAAATGGGGGATTAGCTAATATGAAATCTGCTTTTAAATTTTTATGAAGATCTTCTGTAAATGTATCGGCTGCAAAAATACCTAAATCACCATTTAGAGAACGAATTGCTAAGTTCATCTTAGCTAGTCTCCAAGTAGTAGGGTTCTTTTCTTGACCATAAATACTAACATTCATAATATTACCTTGATGTTCTTGAACAAATTTTAGTGATTGAATAAACATGCCACCAGAACCACAAGCAGGGTCATAAACTCTTCCTTGATATGGTTCAATACATTCAACCATTGTTTTAACTAAACAAGCAGGAGTATAGAATTCGCCACCTTTTTGAAGTTCATTCTTAGCAAATTGTCCTAAGAAGTATTCATATATTCTACCTAAAACATCTTGTTTAATAGCATCTTGAGTACCCACTTTAATGTTAGTAAATAAATCTACTAATTCTCCTAGATTAACATTTCTCATAGTAGGAGAGTTATAGTCTTTAGGTAAAACATTTTTTAGATTAGGATTATCTTTTTCAATTAATGCTAAAGCTTCATCAATTATTTCTCCTATGTTAGAATCCTTAGAATGTTCTACTAAATAACTCCATCTAGCATTTTTAGGAACATAGAAGATATTTTTTTCTGTATAGAAATCCTTTATTTCTTCAAATCCATGTCCTTCTTCTTTTAACTCTTTATATCTTTCTTCAAACGAATCAGAAATATATTTTAAGAATATCAGACCTAATACAATAAACTTATAATCAGATACAGAAACTGCACCTCTCATTTTATCTGCAGAAGCCCATAATTTATTTTCTAATGTTTTTAATTCTTTTTCATCCATACTAATACCTCCAAAAAGTAAAGTTTACATTAATATTTTACCACAAAAATTGACTTTTTTAGAGATATTTCCAACAGAATTATAAAATTTGTATATTAATACCACTAATTATTGATTATTAAATTGCATAATAAAAGAGCTAGGGAATGGAACCTAGCTCTGTTAAGGAATTCTACTATGGCACTATGCCACGTATGCTTATATAAATTTGGATATAAGAAAACTATAGTAGTTACTATAGTTGTTCTTACGATTTTTATTAATTAACATTTTAAAAACTTTTTGTTGATTTCTATCTATCTTAAATTTGATTATAATCTTATCTCTCTTTGACTTATTCTTATTAATATCATTACATTTTTTTATTATAACTTTATTACGTTTTTTATTAATACTATTAGTGTTATTATTATTTTCTTCAGCCCGTTTTTCTTCAACTTTTCACAGAATCTGAAACCCGTTTTCTATAAATTTTTTTGCACTCATCACTTCCATTCATAATAATATATACGAATCAAATTACTTTCTCAAAATAATACCGTATAATCTTTATCATATTTATATACGAAGTGTATAAATATACTATTAATTAATCACCATTTTTAACTAATATTTTATCTATTAATCCATATTCTAGAGCTTCTTCGGCATTAAACCATTTATCTTTTTGCTGAATATCTTGTCTAATCTGGTCTATATCTTTACCTGTATTATTTGCTAATATTTTTATAATTCGTTCATTTAATGCATTAGAGTGTTCATAGCTAATTTTTACATCACCAATTTTACCACAATTAAAAGTTGAAACTTCGTGAATCATAACTTCACTATGTGGTGTTATGTATCGTTTGCCTTTTGTACCACCACTAAGTAATATAGCTGCCATTGAAGAACAGCGACCTAAACACACTGTCTTAATATCACTTTTTACTAGTTGCATCGCATCATAAATCGCCATACCATCTGAAACTGTGCCTCCAGGAGAGTTGATATAAAATACTATATCTTTTTTACTTTTAATAGTATCGAGTTTTAATAATTGTTCTACTATTTTTTCAGATGTCTCTGTATCAACTGCTTTTGTTAATCTAATTATGCGATTATCTAATAAATTAACGTCAGATGGAAGTTTTTGTTTAGTTTCTTTTCTATTATTCTTTTTTTGTTTATTATTAGTCATAATTCTAATTCCTTTCTTTATACTATATTTGATATTTTTTCTTATTAGCTAAATGTTTAATAAAGTATGGTAAATGCAATTTATCAAAGTTATGAGAATTTTCTCCATGTATTGGTATAATTACTTCAGGTTTAACAATATTACAAACTTGTGTAATCCCTTCGGGAGTTGCGTGACCACTTGTATGTAAGTAATAATAATTTTTTGGTACAAAATTTGCAATACTTTCATCAGCTGTTTTACCTTGTATGTATCCTAACCATTGTGAGTAAATAAATAGATGTTCCTTAAAGTTAGGACTGTGCATAAACTTTTTAGAAAAGTAATTACTTCTAACTAACATACAAAATCCTTTATTGACCATATCATCATAAATGGTACTATCAAAATGTTTGATATCTGAAAAGTCATAATAATCTGTACAAAGTTTAGTGGTTCTTGTAACATAATCGAGTATATCTTTTTGGTAATCATCACATATGAATATTTTATTTCCAGCTTTTTTATTTGCGTGGTAAAATGAAGCTATTCTATCGATGTTAGTAGAAGCACACATAATAAAGACATATTTATTATTTCGTATAAGATCAATTGCTTCTTCTTGTAACGTGGCTTCAGATGAGAATTTTTCATCAGTTCTAGAAAGGGTAGTGTGTTCACAAATTAGAACATCAACTTTTCCTATATCCTGTAATGCTTTAGGTATTTCTTTCCCTAAAGGTCCATGCGTACGAAAATCTCCAGTGTGTAATATTCTTTTATCATTACATTCTACGAGAAACATGTAACTATCATAAGCAGAATGGTCTACTCTAATTGGAGTAATCGTCATATCACCAATTTTAATAGACTCATGTGACTCAAAAGTCTTAAAAGTCTTTAATCTATCTATATGTTCCTGAGTAATATTAGAAAGTCTTGGTTCTTTCATCTTCTTTTGATATATCATAAAAATATCTTTAGCTTGTTTTCCAATAAAAATAGGAATCTTCTTTTTTACTTTCATATATTCACCAATATGGTCTAAATGATAATGAGTAACAAATACAGCATCACATTTTTTACTAATTTTAGGAACATTAACTTTAATTCTACTTTCTGTATTTGGAAGTTCTGTTCCAACATCGATAAGTATTCTTGTTTTTTTGCTTATGATTTCAGTTATGCATCCACCAATTTGGTCAACCCCCCTGTGAATTATAATTTGCATAAGTAAAAAGTCCTTTCTAATATTAATTTGCTAAGTTTTTATTACTTGATAAGAAGGTAACTTTTTCAGCTATTATTTGAGTTAATTTTTTATTTTCTCCATATTCATTTTCGTAATTACTAGTTTGAATTCTTCCTTTAACTCCAATGATGTCACCTTTTTTGCAATATTCAGAAGTGTTAGTAGCAACACCTCCCCATAAAATGCAATCAACAAAATCTGTTTCATATTCGCCATCAGCATTTTTATAAGTTCTTGGTATTGCAAGTGTGATTTGTGATTTTTCCTTTCCATCTTCTAATTTAGCAACTTCTGGATTCCCAGTAAGTCTTCCAACAATAATAATTTGATTTAACATAATTTTTCCTCCATTTCATAAATCATTTTTGTTTTATTTTCTAGCGAAGTATTAATTTAAACATTCTCTCTAAACAGTTTTTTTCTGGTCTAACTAGTCCTTTTATACCGTAGTAGTATTTATCAATTAAATACTTTGTATAATCACTAACATATTTACTGTTATAGATGTCATCAATATATTTTTGAACTTCATCAATATCTCGATTCTTACGAAGTAAGATTAATTGTTCTGATATATTTTGTTTTTTGCATAAAATATCTTTTACTATTTTGGGTGTTTCCTTTTTTATTCCAGCTAACTCATAAAAAGATATTTTGTTGTTCAAGTATTTAGTTAATATGTCTATGTAATACAAAGCAAGATACTTAGTAAGATAGTGTTTAAAATTATAATCTTCTATCTGTTTAGTAAGTAAGATAAATGAATATCGTTTTTTCTTGTTATATACAATTATCTTAGTTCCATTTAATTTAACTCTTAGATTTGAAAACACCTCTTTTCTTTTATTCTTTTTATCTTTTGCTGATTGAATGTTGTTAAAAACTAACTCTGTGAAATAGTAAACGTTTTCTTCAAAATTCTTATTCATCAATAGTCCCCTAATAAGATATAGCATAATTACAATAGGGAATCTTAACACATAAAAAAAGAACTAGGGAAACCTAGTTCTTAAATGTTGGAATTTCACTATGGCACTATGCCACAATACTAATTATCTAAATCATCTAATAATTGTTTAGGATGTATGTCTAACTTCTTTGCTATAAGATACATTGTATTTAATGAAATAGTCCTAAAAGTATTACTTTCTAAATCACTTATAAAACCATCTGATAGACTACACATATCAGCTAGTTGAACTTGTGTAAGACCTTTTAATTCACGATACTTTTTAATGTTCTTACCAACTATATAATAAATAATGTTGTTATCATTATCATTTACCTTTCCCATCTTACACCTCTAATAATATTTTTTCATATTATTAGATTTTTATACTTCGACAAATAGTCGTATCTGTGTTATAATATGTAATGAACGGGGGCGACTATGAAAACGAAACAGGACAGATGTAGAGGGAAATTAGAACTCGATACATTAGACCAGCTAAATTCAATAGCTAATGATGTGATGGACGCTAGAGGATTGTTACTTATATTGAATCAATATTTTGATGAAACTAGAAGAAGTCAACAAGAAAGACTGTATGAATACTATGGTGTACTTAATGAACAAGTGATTCAATGTTTGTTAGATTTAGCTAACGAATTAAAAGACGTTGTCAGTGAAATTGAAGTTAAGAGGTGATTATATGAAAAAAATACTATTTCAGATATTGGGTGTTGTTGGTTTTATAACTATATGTGTATTGGCGTTTGTAGTACCAAGTAATCCACATGAAATAATTCCTGCAATGACTGTTATGAGTTTTGATAAACCATTGTGGTTTTGTATCATTTTTGGTGGTGGGTTTATATACTTAATCTCGCTATATGCAATTTATGATAAAATAACTAATACTGCTAAATAATAAATATCTATATCATTAATACTATATAATATAATTAATATACTATATAATTAACTATCTTAGTTATTACACAATTAAGGTTTTGATGGAATTCTACTATGGCACTATGGCACAATTATAATTAAGTCAAAATTATGCTGTTTTTAGGGTAATTTAGAGGTAAAATAAGTGGTAATTCGGTAGCAATTGCATTTTTTCCTTATAATTACGCTATAAAATATAAATTCCCATTATTCAGTCAGGATAATGGGGTTATTTTTTGCTCATTTTTAAGCTATTTTTTAGTGAAAAATTTACGTATTTTTTGTCAATAAATGAACAAATTATCAACATCTTTTTTACCACTTAATTACCACTCAAAAAATTAAACTTGTGCAATTACGATTTAATTCCTAGAGTGCTAATTTAAAGCAAATTAAAGGAAAACGGGTGTTATAGATTTACTAAAAACTGAAATCTAACAACCCCCTGAAGTGGACCAGAGATGGTCCACATTTTTTGTTTATGCCTTTATTATCAAAGTTTATAAGGGATTTAGGGGTTACAATACAGTTGCAATAGGTACAATTTAGGTACGAATTAGATACAAATTCAGTATTTAAATCGTATCTAATTTTAATTTATAAAAAAAATAAACCCTTATAAAGATTGTGGTAAAATAGAAAAATGGTACTTTTCGTTCTCTTCAGGGAGTTTTAGTTAATTTTTTTTGTTAAAAAACTCCTAAAATAAACGAAAATTATTGTGATATGAGAGATAAAATGTTATAATTAAAATGGTGATAAAATGAAAAC
>JAZULI010000237.1:0-5615 GCA_045603025.1 Bacilli bacterium | reverse complement strand
ATAATTCGACTAATTTATTTAATTTTGTTTCGTTGTCGTAATCAATAAAATAATTTTCTTTTTTTTATTTATTAAATATTTCGGTACTGTAAGGGATATGGTCTTTCGTAAATTTTTGATTATAGTTCATTAAATCACTTTTTCTATAAATATCTTACTTGTTGATTTACAATTATTTTTAACTTAAAAATAAGGTTATTTTGTTAATTATATATTGAAAAAAGCAGTAACGGTAATGCGTCAAAATAATATGGTATTTAACTTCTTTTGGGTTTATGTTAAAATATGTTTGTTGGTGGTTTATGAAAGTTAGAAGTATATGTTTAGGTTGTAAAGTTAATACCTATGAAAATGAATTTATATTAAGTTCATTTAAAGATAAAGGTTATGAAATAACTGAAGATAAAGCTGATATTTATATAATTAATACATGTAGTGTAACTAATCAAAGTGATGCTAAAAGTAGAAAATTAATTAATCGTATTGTAAGAGAAAATCCTAATAGCATTGTTGTTGTTATGGGGTGTTTCATAGAAGCGAATAAAGATTATGAACATGATGGTGTTAGTATAATAATTGGCAATAAAGATAAAAACAAGGTAGTTGATTTAGTAGAAGACTATATTAAAGAACAAGAAAAGAAAAAACTTTTATATAATGATTTTGATAAAGAGTTTGAAGATATGTTTATAACTAATATGAATTCAAGAACAAGAGCCTTTGTTAAAATTCAAGATGGTTGTGAAAACTTTTGTAGTTATTGTATAATCCCTTATACAAGAGGTAAATGTCGTAGTAAAGATAAAAATAAAGTAATTGATGAAGTTAATTGTTTAGTAAATAATGGTTATCAAGAAGTAGTCTTAACTGGTATTCATACAGGTCATTATGGAAGTGATATTAATGATACTTTTCCTAATTTATTAAAAGAACTTGTTAAAATAAATGGTTTAAAAAGACTTAGAATTTCTTCAATTGAAATAACAGAATTAGATGATGAATTCTTAAAAGTTTTAGAAAATAATAAAGTTATTGTTTCACATATGCATATTCCGCTTCAAGCAGGAAGTGATCATATATTAAAAGAAATGAATCGTAAATATGATAAAAAATATTTTAAAGAAAAAATAGACAAGATTCGAAAAATAAGACCTAATATTTCAATTACAACTGATGTTATTACAGGTTTTCCAGAAGAGACTGATGAGTTATTTACAGAAGCATATAATTTTATTAAAGAAATAGGTTTTACAAAATTACATGTATTTCCGTATTCAAGAAGGAAAGGTACGAAAGCTGATTTAATGCCTAATCAAATCGATGAAAAAATCAAAAAAGAACGAGTTAAAAGGTTAATTGAATTAAGTAATCAATTAGAATTAAAATATTTAAAAGGATATCTTAATCAAGAAGTAGAGGTATTAATTGAAACAGTTAGTAATGGTGTATCTAGTGGGCATACTGGAAATTATTTGATGGTTAAAATTAATCAAGAATTATTACCTAATAGCATCGTTAAAGTTAAAGTAAATAGAATAGTTAATAATTATTTAGAAGGAGAATTATATGAAGAAAATTGAAAAACAAAGAAAAGATTATTTAAGTTGGGATGAATATTTTATGGCCATTGCTGTTTTGTCAGCAAAAAGAAGTAAAGATCCATCTACAACTGTTGGAGCATGTATTGTAAGTAATGATAATCGTATTTTATCAATCGGTTATAATGGAGCACCTAATGGATTTTCAGATGATTATTTTCCATGGGAACGTACAGGTGATATGTTAAATACCAAATATGCTTTTGTTTGTCATGGAGAAATGAATGCTATTTTAAATTATCGTGGTAGTCGTAAAGAATTAGAAGGAGCTAAGATATATGTAGATTTATTTCCTTGTAATGAATGCGCTAAATTAATTGTTCAAAGTGGTATTAAAGAAGTTATCTTTTTATCCGATATGTTTAAAGATAAAGATGGTGAATATAGGGAAACTGATTCAGTTAAAGCTAGTAAATTAATGTTTAATACTTGTGGAGTTAAATATCGAAAATTAGATGTTGTTATTCATGATAGTATTGATATTTCTCTAAAGGTAAATAAATAGGTGATTTATGGAAAGAATACAAAAAGTTATTGCTAATAGTGGTTATTGTTCTAGAAGAAAAGCCGAGGAATTAATTAAACTTAATAAGGTTTTTGTTAATGGAAAAATCGCTACTATTGGAATGCAAGTTAATAATAATGATTTAATTGAAATTAATGGTGAAGTTATTAAAAAGGATACGGATAATAAAGTATACTATTTATTAAATAAGCCCCGTGGTGTTGTAACAACTAGTAGTGATGAATTAGGAAGAAAAACGGTAATTGATTTAATTGATACGGAAAAAAGAATTTATCCCGTAGGTCGTCTTGATTATGATACAACAGGTGTTTTGCTTTTAACTAATGATGGGGAATTAACTAATAAATTAACCCATCCTAAAAATAATATTGAAAAGGTATACGTGGCTAAAATTGAAGGTATTATAACAGGAATAGATATAAATAAATTAAAACGTGGAGTTGTGATTGATAATTTTAAAACTAGTCCAGCTAGAGTTAAATTAAAAAGTTATGATAAAAAGAGTCAAACTAGTTTAGTTGAATTAACTATTCATGAAGGACATAATCATCAAGTTAAAAAAATGTTTGAATCCGTTGGATATAATGTTATTAAATTAACCCGTATTCGTTTTGCTGGGATGGATGTTAAATCACTAAAAAGTGGTGAATATCGGGAATTAAATCCTAAAGAAGTTAAAAGATTATATGGCTTAACATCTGGTAAAGAAAGAGAAAACTAATTTTAAAAATTAATATTGAATTAAATTTAATTATTCGATATAATATGTGATGTTTGTTGGAGGAAATATGGAAAAAAATAAGAATAGACATGAATTTACAATTAAAATTGAAGGAGAAGAATGGGGAAATGCTCAAGATAAAGCATTTGTAAAAAGAAATAAAAATGCTAAAATTGATGGTTTTCGTCCAGGTAAAGCACCTAAAGATGTTTTTATAAAACATTATGGAAAAGAAAGTTTATATTTTGATGCAGCTGATAGTTTAGTACAACCAGCTTATATCAAATTATTAGAACAAGAAAAAGTGGTACCAGTTACTGAACCTAAAATTGATGTAAAAAGTATTGATGAAACAGGGGTAGAATTTATTTTTACGATTATTACTAAACCTGAAATTAAAATTAAAAAATATAAAGGTTTAAATGTTAATAAAGAAGAAGTAGAAGTTTCTAAAGAAGAAATTGATCATGAAATTTCTCATTTATTAGAACGTTATGTTGAATTAGTTTCAAAAGAAGAAGGTAAAGTAGAAAATGGTAATGTTGCCGTTATTGACTTTGAAGGATTTAAAGATGGCGTAGCTTTTGAAGGTGGAAAAGGTGAAAACTATTCTCTTGAAATCGGTAGTAATACCTTTATTCCAGGTTTTGAAGAACAATTAATTGGCATGGAAAAAGAAGAAGAAAAAGAAATTAAAGTTACTTTCCCAGAAGAATATGGAAGTGCTGATTTAGCAGGAGCTGATGCTACATTTAAAGTAAAAGTTCATGAAATTAAAGAAAAATCAAATCCTGAAATGAATGAAGAATTTTTTGATGATTTAGGTATGGAAGGCGTTAACTCTAAAGAAACTCTAGAAGAAGAAATTGAAAAATCAATTAGAGCTAGAAAAGATGCTGATGCTGAAAATAAATATGTTGATACATTACTTGATAAAATTGCTGAAAATACGGAAGTTGATATTCCAGAAGAAATGGTTGATGATGAAATTCATCGTTTAATTCACCGTTTTGAAGAACAAATGAAAATGCAAGGTATTTCACTTGATTTATATTATCAATTTACTAAATCTACTCATGAAGATTTACATAAACAAATGGAACCAGAAGCCTATAAGAATGTTTTATATCGTTTAATTTTAGAAGAAATAACTAAATTAGAAAATGTTGAAGTAACTCTTGAAGAAGGAGAAGAAGAAGCAATTAAATTAGCTACTAAATATGGAATGGATAAAGATAAATTCTTAGAACAATTTGGTGGTATTGATATGATTATGTATGACCTTGAAATTAGAAAAGTATTTGATAAATTAAAAGAATATAATAAATAATAATGATTAACAATCTTTAAAGAGATTGTTTTTCTTTACAAAATTTAATTAATTGTTTAAAATAGTAAAGTCTTTAAAAGTTATATTAAAAATTTATAAATATAACTTTTTTTATGATATAATTTGATTATTGAGTAGGTGATATTATGAAGATGCCAATTGTTGCTTTAGTTGGAAGACCTAATGTAGGAAAAAGCACATTATTTAATAAATTAGTTGGAAAGAAAATTTCAATTATTGAAGATACTCCAGGAGTAACTAGAGATCGAATTTATAGTGAAGTTAATTATGGAAAATATCGTTTTAATTTAATTGATACTGGTGGTATTGATGTTTCTAAAGAAATATTTAATGATGAAATAAAGGTTCAAGTAGAAATTGCAATTGATGAAGCGGATGTTATTGTTTTCTTAGTCGATGGAAAAGAACCATTAACTAGTAATGATTTTTATGTTCGAGATATGTTAAGAAGAAGTAATAAGCGTGTTATTGTTGCTATTAATAAAGTAGATAATAAAGAAAGTGCTAATTATGAATTTGATTTTTATGAATTAGGTTTTGATACTTATATTAAAGTAAGTGGTGAACATAGTATTGGAATTACTCATTTGCTTGATGAAATTACGAAAGACTTTAAAGAATATGAAAATCCTTTAGAAGATGAGCGATTAAAATTCTCTATTATTGGTCGTCCTAATGTAGGTAAGAGTAGTTTAGTTAATGCTATTTTAGGAGAAGAACGCGCTATTGTTTCTAATGTTGCCGGTACTACTCGTGATTCAACAGACTCCATTTTTAAATATCATGATGAAGAATTTGTTGTTATTGATACTGCGGGAATGCGTAAACGTGGTAAAATATATGAAAATGTGGAAAAATATAGTCTTTTACGTAGTTTAAGAGCGATTGATCGTAGTGATATTTGTTTATTAGTTATTGATTCGGAAACGGGAATTATTGAGCATGATAAACATATTGCATCTATTGCTCTTGAAAAAGGAAAAGGATTAATTATTGTTGTTAATAAGTGGGATATACCTAATGAAAATAGTATGAAAGAATATGAACGGATTATTAGAACAGAATTTCAATTTTTAAGTTATGTTCCAATAGTTTTCTTATCCGCTAAAACTAAAATGCGTATTCATACACTTATGCCTGAAGTTTTAAAAGTTAGTGAAAATATTAAACGTGAAATTAAGACTAGTATTTTAAATGATGTTATAAATGATGCTTATATGTTAAATTTACCTCCATCTTATAAAGGAAAAAGATTAAAAATATATTTTGTTAATCAAGAAGGTGTTAAACCACCAAAGTTTGTTTTTCATGTAAATAATAAAAATTTAGTTCATTTCTCTTATTACAGGTATTTAGAAAATAAAATAAGAGAATCGTTTGATTTATCAGGAACCCCAATTACTTTAATATTTAAAAATA
>JAZULI010000236.1:0-7960 GCA_045603025.1 Bacilli bacterium | reverse complement strand
AGTTTACCTATTGTTCCTTTATGCGATGAATTTTTCTTTTTAATAATTTTAGGCATAATATAAACATTATTTTATAAACTTTCTTATGACTAATATTATATCATTAATTCCTTAATATTTCTTATGTAAAAGAAATGTGTGGTATATCAAAAATAAAATTTCTCTGTATCTATATATAATAAAAAGAGGAAATTACTTCCCTCTCATTCCAGTTGTTCTCTTTCTATTATTCCTTTGTTCTAACAAATCATCTATAAGTTTATTATTTTCCTTAGATATTTTGTAATGTCTGCGAAATTCTTCAACATCCCCATCTATCTCCATATCAATTGGCGAATTTTGAATTAAATTAATAATTCTTTGTAATTCTTGTTGTCTATATTGGGCAGTTGCATCAGCAATTTTAGATGTCATACTTTTTCTATTATTACTTACATCAACACCTTCAAAGGTTTCAATGGTTTTTATACGCTTATCTAATTCAAATGACATCCCATTTTCTAAAATATTCTCACACTCTTTATAATATTTTTTCTTCGCAATTTGTATATCTAAATAATCTTTATCACCAAACTTTGACTCTATCTTGTCTAAATAGGTAACCACATTCTTTAAAGAATACCAATCATCTATAGTTTTTAAACCACCTTGTTCCTTAATATTCTTTATTACTTCTTCAACATCATTCATTGAGTTAATCTGTATACCACTATTTATTTTGGGCAAGAAATCGTTTACATTTGCTTTTTTAACTTTTTCAGTTTTCTTATCTTTTTTAACATCATCAATTTTCTTAGTTTCTTCAACTTTTGTTGCTTCCACAGCATCAGTTTCTTCAACTTTTTCAACTTTTGTTGCTTCTACATCATCAGTTTTTTCAACTTTTTCAACTTTTGTTGATTCCACATCATCAGTTTTTTCAGTCAGTTTTGTTTCATACTTAGAAAAATCAATTCCATTATATAATTTATTATTATTTTTTACTTTTCCTAAACCACGACTTCTCTTAAATCTAAACCAACTTTCCTTATAATTTGTTACTTTATCTTTTAAACTTAATTTATCTGGAACTTTCTTAAATGTATTCCTAATAGTTTTATAAGCAGAATACAAACAAAGTAGACCTGCAACCACTTGTGGAATTCCTGTTAATCCCAACGAAGCTACAATTCCTGTACCAACTACTACCATGACTGATTTTACCACAAAATTTAATATTCTTTTCTTTCTCAAATCAACATTAAAATTGTGAACTTTTGCATATAAATTGTAAACTTTATTGCCTATAGGTCCAAACGCACTAGTTACAACTTTTCCAAAACCATTTTCCTTTTTATTTTTATCAATTTCTTTATTAGCACTCTCTATACTATTATTTACTGTCTCAACACGATTATTGATATATTCATTTTTTAATTTTTCTAAATATTTATTATACTTATTAGTACCTTTATCATATTTTTCTTCTGCACGTTTTTTTAATTGTACAACAATCGTATCATCAATTTCACCTTTTTTGTTCAACCTATCAAGTTCTTCATATAAACTAACCATTTTATCATTAATATCTTTTTGTTCTTTCAAAAACTTAACACGTTCAACAATTATTTCTTTCACTTTAGGATATCTTGCTCTATTAATAGTATTATTATATATTTTTTCATCATTACAAAATTGATAAAATTTATACCCTATTTGTTTCTGTTCATCTGTAAAATTAATCCATTCACTATCAACATCAATTGCTTTTTCAAAATCTTGATAACTACTTTCATAAAGCTCAACTTCTTTTTTAAGTTTTTCACTTAATTCCTTATAATATTTTAATTTTTTAGCCATTTCTATACCTCTTTTCAACAACATATCAATTTTATATCGATAACCTCAAAATTCGTTTAAATTATAACATATTTTATTTAGTTTGTCAATTCATTTAAATATTCTTTATGTTATGATCTGAAATAATTATATTTCCTTTTAATAAGAATAGATATTTTTTACATAATAGATTTTTTAATCATAATCATATCACACAATCCAATTAAAACAAAACCATTTGGAATGACTTAATTTTATCAAAAAATCTTATTTTATAAGTATTTATAAAGATTTGTTTTTGAGGTTTATTATCTAATTTTGGTATCTAGAAAAAATGACGTAGTGACACATTGTTTGTGAGTTCTATACATGCATTTATAGTGTCATTACTATTTTTATATTTACATGAGCACCATTTAAAATCGTTAACATCAATAGATTCAATAATATCTCCACATTTTTTACATTTAATTTAATTAGCTCTTATTCTTTCAATTATTCTTTTCATAATTTACTTACTTTCTATTTGTTTAGATTCTTCAACATATTGATAATTTAATGCATTATTTTTAGTTATCACTGGTTCACCAAGTCTTTTTCCTATATCTTTTCTAGTATTATTAGCTACTTGCCCACCTTCTTTAGCAATTTTTCTATTTTCTTCCAATCCAATAGATTTATGTTTTTCAGCTAATTTTCTTGTTGTTAGTTCTCCTATATCTGCAAGTACTACTTCTAATTCTGACATATTATCTCTTAAAGATTCTTTTCTTAAACCTTTATATTGTTTATATTCTTTGGCAGTCATATTAGACCATTCCTTATAAATATCATTTGTAAGAATTGCAAATTCTACTTCTTCAGTTACTCCACCACTTCTCCATGTATCAGTTAATTTCTTCCTATCTTGAATACCTTTAATTCTTTTAATAATCCAATCTTCATCATAACCTTTAGCACGATACATATCTATAGCTCTTTGAACAATTAAAGATGGATCAAATACTTCATCAATTCTTTCTTTACCTAAACGAGCTAACCATTGTTTTATTGGTTCCGCATTCTTACTTGGTATTGATTCAATAATTCTAAACATTCCTTCTATATCAGTAACATCAGTATTATAATATTTTCCATCTGATGATTTTAATTTCAGTTGGTGACAATTTGTCACCGACTCATTTCCTTCTTCTTTTAACCTTTGTTTTAATTTGTTCCAATATTTTCTACCATCTTTACTTTCAGATATAACACCAACTACATCTACAACACTTATATAATACTTTTCATCTTCTTTATCCCATACTGTTCTTATTGTTTCATTATTAAATATTTTATTAATTAAATGCATTTTATCTTGATTCACAAAACTACCCCCTCCTTATTTTTCTTTAGCATTTAAATATATTTTCATAATAGAAGTAAATAAATCATCTTTTTGTTCACTGGTTAATTCTTTACTTTCAAATAATAATTTAGCTTTTTCAATTAAATCGATACAACTATCTGTTGTTTTTGACATTAAAAAGTAGGACATATCAATTTGAAAATATTCACATAATTTTTCTAATTGTTTTAGACTTAAATTTCTTCTTCCACTTTCTAAATTAGATATTTGACTTCTACTTAGTTCTAAAGCATTTGCTAAATCATCTTGTTTTAAATTTCTTCTTTTTCTTAATTGTTTAATTTTTTCTCCTAATTCTAAATACATAAGCATCACCTTCTGAATACATTATATTATTTTTGTTTCAAATAGTAAACTATTATAGATAAATTTATCAAAAAAAGAACTTAATAAAGTTCTAGTATTTACAAAAATATTAACTTATTTTAAATTTGTGCACCTAAAATATACTTAATAGTTCTAAAACATTATAAATAACAAAAATGACGACCTTTCGGCCGTCTTCAGAGAGCTAGTTATAGTGAACTCCACCACTTGTTAAAATCCTTATATTATAAATATGTTATGATATTTTATATAATTTTAGTAATTTTATCGCCTGAATTTTATTTGTTTCTAGTATTAAATCTATTTTGATTTTCCTTTTAATATTTTATCTCTATTCATTATTGATTCCATTGAATTTATTTCATATTTACGCAATGCACTTAATTTTTCATGAAATGCCTTTGATGATAATCTTCCTTCCAATAATGCATGTAACAATTCCTTATATTTCATATCAAGTAATTCGTATAATTCTTTTAATCTAGCAATTAAAACACTATCGAGATATTTTGCAAATCTTTCACTTGTTCCACGTCTTTCAAATAAATCAGCAATCATCCCTATTGCAATATCCCTAGAAATTGCATTATATTGAAATGCCAAATCTATCTCACCCATTTGTGATAATACATTTTGTTCCAATTCACTAAATGATTCAGGAACTATAGCAAAAAATCTTGAAACTATTCCTCTTCTATTTAATTCTTGTTTTACCATATCTAATAACTTATTCTCATCTAGTAAAATAGAATTGTTAACTAACACACCTTTTGATTTTTCAAATTTATCAATTGGTTGTGTTCCAGGTAATCCTTTACCTATTTTTTCATACATATAATCACGAGTTGGAATTTTCTCATTATAATCATTAATTGGTTTTGCTACATTATAACTATTTTCATCTATTGGTCTCTCCATATATAATCCTCCATACATTTAGTATACCATAAAATAATATATTTTTAAAAATTATTGACTTTTTTAGATTTCTTATTATCTCAATATTATACGACAAACTTAACAAAATGTCGCCAAAATATCGCCTAAAGCACTTTTTCAAAAACTCCAAGTCCTCGCAAACCTTTATATAATAGCAAAAACGAGAGATATCATTAACTCTCTTCAAAGAGTTATTAAATTCGTTATTTTGATGCTTTTTATAGCAAAAAAATAGCTCTAAAACTCCACTTATTGCTTCGAGAAGTCAGTGAATTTCAAAAAAATGTTACCTTTTTGTTACCTCGAAATTATATAAAATATAATTATTTAATACTATTGCTTTTTTTGTAATACATATCATATTCACCTTGACTTATAGTTGAAACATTATATAAATTATATTGCATAAACATAAAAATCAAATCATTAAAAGAAATAGTTGCTTGATTTTGCACAGGTCTACCCCTTGCTGGTGTCCAAGCATTAATTAATTCTAATTTATCTCCATTCCAATTTACATTATCGTGTCCCAATGCATTTTTTATAGTCATTAATTTTTTAATTTGTGGCAATTCAGAAGTTATATCAACTCCACCCATTAATAAATTATAAAAGTTAAATTTAGATACATCTATTTTATCTTCCATTTGTAAATCTTTAAAATGATGTTCAGTATTATACTGTACTATATTATGTAACATTAAAATCATTATTTCCTTTATCGCATCTTTGCTAATACCATCACCTGAATATATAACATCATCAATATTTTCAGATTCAACAATTTTAATCAAGAAACTATATTTATTTTTTGTTTCTTCAGATAAATTATCCATAACAAATTTATTAAGATTTTCATACGACATATTAAATCCAATCCTAGGTATAACTTCGGAATTTTCAATTCTAATCGTAGATGGTGGAAAAATTAAATCATTATCTTCTATTCTATAATTTAAATGTACAAAATTATTTCTTTGATCTTCAGGATAGAACTCACCATGTGAAGCCGCATCTCTCAACATTTTAGCAATTTTATTATTCTTAGCTTTAATTGTCATAACATCATCATCACCATTTGAATATTTGTTTTCTCGACAATTAACAGATATATGAGAAAAATTATATTGCTCATAAATATCTGAATGTTTTTCATAATCACAATCCAGTAAAAACATCAGTATACTTGTTTTTATAACTCTTTGATCTTCTATCCTTTCGTTTGCACCTAATTTATAAAATGCTGACAATGTTTTCATAAAAAAGTTATAATTAATAATATTTTGATTTAATCTACTATACTCATTTATTATCATTCGAAAAACAAAGTTATTTATTTCATCTTGAGTTAGTGGTGGATTGAAAATTTTACTATTGGATTTTTTTTCTAATATTTTTTTATATAATTTAAACTTTTCAGAAAACTCAAATAATATGAAGTCTGTCTTTTCATATTGAACATCTATCTCATTATTATTTAATTCAAAATTCTTAGTTAATTTACCATGTTGTAATAAATATTGAAGTTTTCTCATCTCATTTGATTTTTTTCTTAAATTATCATCAAAGTCCATAATTTCAACTTTTAACTTTTCTTCATCTGATAAAGAATCATAATAGTCCTTTTCTTGTTTATACATCTCATATTTCATATATGCATCTTTTATATATTCTATTTGATTCTCTTTATTTATATTTTCTATACCATACAAAAGCATTTTCAAGTAATCAGATGGTGACATAATATATTTATTACCTTTACTCATTTTTACACCTCAATATAATTATATCATACTTTTCAATCAAAACCATTTGAACTGGCTTAATTTTATCAAAAAATCTTATTTTATACGCATTTGTAAAGATTAATTTTTATAAAATTGACTTCTAGGTAATAGAAAAGTAGCAAAAATTGTTATCTAAAATCGTATTTTTTACTCTTAATCCTTGCAAAACCTTGATTTTATTAGGTTTTAAAAAATGAGAAGCCTCTCGGTTCCTCTTCAGGGGGCGACCTAGTTCTAATTTGTCTAGTTTTAGAAAATATTAAAACCCTTATAAAATAAGGGTTTCTGTATTTATAAGTTTATTAAAATTTACTTGGATTTAATAGAATTTATTGGGGTGTGCACCTAAAAGTGTACCTAAAAATTTAACTTATTTTTTATTATACATGCATCTTTTCCATCATCAATATGCTTTATAGTTGCAATGATTTTATTTTGACATTCAGGAGTCCAAAATATTTTCAATTCTTTTTTTGCTCTTGTAATAGCTGTATAAAAAATATTATGTGTAATTAAATCATCTATCTCATTAGTTAATAATATTTTTACTGATTCATACTCAAGGCCTTGCGATTTATGTATAGATACAGCATACGCAATAGAAAAAGGAACAATCCAAGTTGAAGAATATTCATCATCATCTTCGTCGGCATTTCTATATTTATCAACATAAAATTTTACTAATGAAATTTTTTCGGTTGAATCTACTAACTCTAAGTCAATATTTTTTATTTCCAACTCATTTATTGCTTTTTTTAATTCTATTGTAAACCAAACCCTATCATCTGTTTCTTCAATATTTCTTATTATCCCCTTCATATTATTATATATTACAGGTAAGAAGCGCGTAGTATCTCCAAATATTATAGGATCATTTACTTTATATGTATTGATATTTATTGAAATTGATTTATTAGTATTAATATTTTGTAAATAATTGTTAATATTATTAATTCCATATAAACCGTCATAATTAAGACAAAGAATAATCTCATCGCTATTATTTTTTTCTAACAAAGTATCATTTATTGGACTAGAAAATTCGCTTTTTGTAAGCAATTCATCTATCCTATCATCACCCGTTCTTACTAATTCCCATAAGTTTAATAATTTTCTTTCTTTACTTCTCCATGTCATATTAAGTTCATGAATACTATCATTATTTATTAATGTCTTAGCTATATTAAACCAATTACCGTATGAAATAGATTCAATCTGATATGTATCACCAACTAGCAATAAAAGATTAAAATGGCATTTTTCTAATATCATTTTCATATCAGAATTGCTAACTGTACTACACTCATCAATAATTAAAACATCATAATCCGTTTGAAATGTATAATCCGATAAAAAACTATATATTGTCATACAATCAGTATTTTCTCCATTTGAATTTCTTTTTAAATTTTCTACTGCAGGATTAGTATTAGCCAGACACAATTTTGAATTGTTTTTATAAAAATTACATAAATGTTTTATTAGAGTTGATTTGCCTGTCCCAGCTGCTCCATATACAATTGAAACCTTTGAATTTTCATACATATTAAGTAATATATTTTTCTTATCAAGATCATCAATTTCATACTTCTCACTATTTAAAAAGTACATAAATGAATTTCTATACCCTATTATTCCTTCTTTAGTTAATTCATTTAATTTGTTTAATATGAATATAGTA
>JAZULI010000235.1:0-2531 GCA_045603025.1 Bacilli bacterium | reverse complement strand
ATTAGAACCTAATTCTTCCACTAAATTATTCATTGTTTCATAATCTAATGATTCATTTAATTCCTCATCTAATTTAATACTAAGATCATTTATTTTAATAATCATTTCATTTCGTAATGTCAGATAATTATCTAAAGACATTTTATTCTTTTTGGATTTATTGAGTTTTTTTATTCTTTGATTAAATTCCTCATATAATTCATTTACTAAATAAATATATTTTCCAGATAAAATTTGATCACTAATTCCTTTAACCTTTTCAATTAATTCGGTAAACTCTTTAAGAACGATTTTAACAATTTGTAAATTATCAGAATACTTTTTGTCTATTTCATTTTGTTCATTAACTATACCAGTTGCTTCTTTAACATCAGGTTCAAATGTAAATATACCTCTATCAAACTCAACAAAGTCATATTTATCATTTTCCATTAATTCATCTGCTGGATAGAAATCCCTAAATATCCTACCCTTAAAATAAATTTTTCTAATTATTTTTTTAGCTTTTTTTAATGCTACTTTATCATTCTCGTTTTTCAAATAAACATAATAATCTTTTAAAATCCAAAATCTTCCACCTATATTTTGAAAAATTCTTGATTCTTCTGATAATGTAAATACAATTATAAAACTATAATTCTCTAAATATATATTATTTGTTTTTATTGCATCAAAATTATCAAACGTCAAATTATTAATCTTAATAGTTTTAACATCATCACTTTCTATTTCACTATTTTCTTTTAATGTTCCATCTGTACAAACAACTTGTTGCATTAATAACGTTGATAATGTTTGACAATAATTTGGCATCGGAATAGTCATTTTTGAATATCCCTTAAATGTTTTTAATACTTGCCCTTCTTTTAATACTTTATATTTCATAACCACACCCCTAAAAACATGCTAATTATATCATATTTACACTATTCTGTCAAGACAAAACAAAAGAACTCCTAAGAGTTCAATAATTTTTTATTTTTGATTGATTAATATACTCATGAACATTTCTTTGGGTTACCACTATATTATCTTCTAAAAATATTATTCCGAATTTTTTTGGTAATACGACACTTTCTAAAAATTTTAATGAATCTAAATATAAATTACCATTTAGGGTTTCTGGTAATACTAAGCCTTCTGCACTTTTTAATAAACTTAAATATAAATTACCATTTAAGGTTTCTGGTAATACTAATCCCTTTGCATTTTCTAATGAACTTAAAACTAAACTACCTTTTATTTTTTTTGGTAACACTAATCCCTCTGCACTTTCTAATGCTCTTAAATCTAAAACACCATCTATTTCTTTTGGTAATACTAATCCCTTTGCATTTTCTAATGAATTTAAATATAAATCGCCATTTAGTGTTTCTGGCAACACTAAACCTTTTGCACTTTTTAATGAACCTAAATATAAATCACCATTTAGAGTTTCTGGCAACACTAAACCTTTTGCACTTTTTAATGAACCTAAATATAAATCACCATTTAGAGTTTCTGGCAATACTAAACCTTCTGCACTTTTTAATGAATATAAGGCTAACTTACCGTTTAGAGTTTCTGGTAACTTTAATCCTTCTGCACTTTTTAATAAACCTAAGTTTAAATCACCATTTAGGGTTTTTGGCAACACTAAACCATCAGCATTTTTTAATAAACCAAAAATTAAATCACCATTTATTGTTTTTGGCAACACTAAACCTTTTGCACTTTTTAATGAATCTAAATTTAATCCATAATCAATTTCTGTTACATCTTTAAATATAGCATTCAAATCACTAACAGTATCACGTTTTTCAATAATTTCTCTAATTCGTGGATCTTCATGATATCCAAACCCTTCTATTTTTTGTTCATGTTCATATAAAAATACTAACTCATTTCTATTTAATTCTTCATTATTTTTAAACTTCTTATATATTTCAGTAAGTCTTTTCATATTACTTACTTTTTTCTTATATCTATCTTTATCTGGAAATTCATTTAATTTTTGCTCTACTACTTCTTCCATTTCGGATTCGATATTTTGATCTTTAGCAACACCTCTAACTTCACCAATAGAACTTCCTTCCATTCTTATGGCAATTCTCGGAACTTTCGCTTCACCCTTTTCATTATATGTATAATAAACATAGAAGTCACCTTGAGCTAATTGTGATTTTGCAGTACCTTCACCTGCTGTACACCATCCTGTATTATATCCTTGTAATGATTTGACAAGGGGCATATGATCAGTTCCTCGATTATATTTAATCCATACCCCTTCATTTGCCTTTTTAGAGTTACTAAAGTTATTATTTTTACTTAAAACATTATTCAAAATATAAGCATATACTTTTCCAAAACTAACACCTTGTATTAATACTTCTAATTGTTTATCTTCAATGCTTTCTTTATTTAAGACTTTCAATAAAAAATCTATACTTAATGCAAGTGCTTCTCTATTTAAATCAACAAATGGTGCGGTTGTTCCTTTACTTCTTTTACCAAACGTTTTAGTTTTTTTATCATAATTACCTAAACTTAAC
>JAZULI010000234.1:0-2670 GCA_045603025.1 Bacilli bacterium | reverse complement strand
AACTTTCTTAGAACCAGATACAGGTGTTGTAATAATTTATTTTATTATCACTATATCTATTATTTATATATATGGCATTAACCGAAAATGGTATATTTTTATTTCATTAATTATTGCTTTTTTAGCAAGTACGATTATATTATTATATTTTTTTAATCGTGACATTTTAATAAATATTTTAGGTTCTAATATTTTTTACCGAATAGAAAGAATTCTTAATTGGTCAAATCAAAGTGGTTATCAATTAGAAAATTCTTTAGTAGTTATTGCCTCTAGTGGATTAATTGGTTATGGAATTAATAATATTCCCCTTTATTTTCCAGAAGCAAGTACTGACTTTATCTTTACTACTTTCACATCCATTTTTGGATTTATTGGTTCAATCTTTTTATTACTTATTATTTTATTATTTGATTTAAGTTTAATAAAACTATCTAAATTACGAATTAAAAGAATAGATAAATATATTTTAACGGGTATTTGTGGAATGATTATCTATCAGCAATTTCAAAATATTGGGATGACTTTAGGAATCTTTCCAATAACAGGTATTACTCTTCCTTTTATAAGTTATGGTGGTAGTAGTCTTTTATCATATATGTTTATTACTGGCATCGTTTTTAATATAATAATTAAAAGAAAAAAATCCCTTAACACATAATTTTTAAAAATTAACAATTTTTTGTTGACATTTATTATTTTTTTGATATACTTATAAATGTCTACTTTATTTGCGGATGTAGTTTAATGGTAGAACTTCAGCCTTCCAAGCTGACCACGTGGGTTCGATTCCCATCATCCGCTCCATTAGAGAATTTAGTAACAACCCTTATGAATATTAATTCATAAAGGTTGTTTTTTTATACAATCGGCGGCAAGGCTGAAGTTTTAAATAACTCTTTTCCTAGAAAGGAGTATTTTATATGTTAAAAATTAAAGTTATTGAAAAGCATAGACCATCTAATAAAGTATTGGAGTTATTTAATTCTACCAAGTTAAACTACACTATTACTAATGGCTATACACAAGTAATTGAAAGAACTAATATTAAACAAGTATTTCCAATTGTTTATAAAATTAATAATTTAACTATTTATGAATTTCCTAAAGAATATACTAGAAAACAATTCTATATTGTAAATAATAAAATAACTTGTGAGTTACATGAATTGAAAGACTATTTGGTTAATCAATAAATAACTGATATAATTACATTAGCAGTAAAAATATAAAAAGAAAGGAAGTGCAAATTATAAACACAGGAATTTATGTTAGAGTATCAACTGAAGAACAAAGAGATTATGGATACTCTATTGAAGCACAATTAAGAAAATTAAGAAATTATTGTAATCAAAGAAATTTAAATATTGTTCATGAATATAATGATGCAGGTTATTCAGCAAAAGATTTAAAAAGGCCTGAAATGGAAAGAATGATTGATGATATTAAAAATGGAAGAATTAATTTAGTCGTTGCAATGAAAGTTGATAGATTAACTCGTGAGGGATATGATGGTCAATGGTTCTTAAAGTTTTGTAAAGAAAATAATTGTGGTTTAATTTTATTACAAGAAAACTATGATGTCACTACTCCTGATGGGGAAATGATGTATGGTATGAGTTTATTATTCGGTCAAAAAGAAAGACGAGAAATTGGTAATCGTACAAGACGTGCGATGGAAGAAGCAATTAAACAAGGAAAGTATCCTGCTAAAACACCAATGGGATATACGAAAAATACTGATAAGAAACTAGAAATAAACACCATTGAAGCCGAAGTTATCAAAGATGTATTTGAATTATATTCTAAAGGTTATAATGCTTCACAAGTAGCAAAAATAATGAAAGAAAATAATCGATATATTAGAAATGGTGAAAAATGGACAGAAGGAAAAATTACAAGAATAATTAATAACCCAATATATTCTGGTGACTTGTTATGGGGAATATATAATAGAACTGAACAAAATCAAATTCTTATCCCTAATCATTCACCTGCCATTATTAGCAAAGAATTATGGAATAAATGTCAAAGTCAAAAAGATAAATATAGTCATGGTAATTATGGAGAACATATCCATATCTTTCATCGAGTTATTAGATGTCCTGAATGTCATGAATTAATGAATTCATTTTTCACTGTTAAATACCAAAATAAAAAGAAAAAATATAATTATTATGTTAGATGTACTAATAAAAATTGTAGTAAAAAAGGCATTGTTTATAATGCTAGTAAAATAGAAAAAGAATTAGTTAACATTTTAAATGATTTATCAGGTATAGCATTATTAAGTAATTATTCTCTAAACTTTCCTATAATTGATAATAAAGAAGATATTGAAAAGATTAAAGGTGCTTTAACTAAAATTAAAAACGATGAAAATAAGTTGTTGGATTATTATTTAACAAGTCAAATTCAATCAGATGCCTTAACTAATAGACTAAACTCACTAGCATCAGAAAGAAAAGAATTAGAGAAAAAGAAAAGTAAAATGGAATCAAATGTTACATTTACTTTCAACAAAAATCTCATTTTACTTTATAACAAAGATATAGGAAATATTGAAGGAATTAACCCTATATGGAATATTTTATCAAGAGAAGGAAAAAAAGAAGTTATAGGCTCATTTATTAAGTTTATAGATGTATCTATTGATGATAATATTTACGG
>JAZULI010000233.1:0-1972 GCA_045603025.1 Bacilli bacterium | reverse complement strand
GAACATATAAATTTTTTAATGAAGAGTCATAATAATAACTTGCAGGTACATTCATAACATTTTCTTTATCCACTTTCAAATAACCATTACCAGTATTTTCTTCAGTTATTCCAATCACATCATTTGGTTCATATATTCTATATACACTCTCACCATTTAGAAGTTCCCATCCTTGACGAATAGTAGCACTTGAAAAATGATAAGTATATTCTACTTCAACACTACCAATAGGATTAACTAACATATTTCCACTAATCTCTTCAAATACATCATGACTAATTAAAAAGTCATCATTATAAACACCTATTTCAGTTATACCTATTATGTCTTTTGCATTGAAACTTGTAGATAAACGGATGATATTATTTTCAATATCTGCCTCTTTATGAATATTTCTATTTTTAACAACTTCATTTCCTAATTTAATATCATTTTTTGATGGAGCGACCTCTCCATTACCTAATGCTATATAATTAATCGGATTATAAATATCATTAATACATCTATTTAAAAAATATATCATTCCATAAACAGTAATTAAATTATGTCCTGAATATATTATTTTATCTTCTTGTTTAAAAACATATGTTCCATGTATATTAAAATCCATTATTTTTTCCTCATTTTATTTTTTTTATAATAATTTATAATTATTATTTTCATAAAAATTCCCATTAAAACTACTTATATTGAAACTATATGGTTTGGTTCTTGTGAAATCCGTACCTCCACAAAGACACCGAGAAGGAGTAGATGAACGATAATATTGTTTCCCACATGCAGTACAAGTAAAAATCTCATCATCAAACTCTGTGGAGATAGTATAATCTATTTTATGTTCATAATCTAAATTCCCATTAGATAATAAAGGATATATTTGTAAACCTTCAGAAACAGTATTCGACCAATTATTAGATTGAGATAAAAGAATATTTTCTTCAATTAATTCATTCAAACCATACACATCAACATATATGTCATTTTTCATACTTTCAAGAGTATAATCAATAATCGTATCATGAATTATTGTAATAAATCCTTCTTTTACCCCATTTACAACCTCAATACCTTTAAGCAATTGTTCAATAGTATCTCCCTGAGGAACATATCTATGACCAATATTTATATAATCCTCATCAGATAATTTAGAAACTTCTGAATCCATAAAAGAAGATAAAACATTAATAACATTCATATTCTTTTCAGATTCAACACCCTCTTCCTCAATTATTTGAATATTACTTTTATCATCATGGGCAAAGAATAAATTCAATACTAATTCATTAAGTTCATCAGATGTTAATTCTATATTCCATCCAACTTGTGAATATATTAAAGTGGTTCGTGTAGTAATTAGTTTAAGAATATTATCTTTAATCACCCCTCGGAGTAACTCATCATTCCAATTAACTGAAATAGTAGGGAAAAAATAATTATAATCTTTATCAATTTTAATAGAATTATAACTTAAATTAACATGTGAATATACTGAAAGTAAATTACTTTTCGATTCATCGTTTGTTTCAAGATTCAAATGCAATATTTTAGTTAAAGGTAAACATCTTTGTAATCTTTTCTGAAGATTAGCAGGGGATTCGGTTATAATATTAATAGGAATTTTATTATAATCAAAATATAAATCATAATTATTTGGAGTCATATAAGGGTCATGATGAAAATATTTACAAGTTTTATTTAATAAAATTCTATTATCACAATTTCCCTCCTCTTCATCATATAACTCAAATGCTTCTTCTGAAGAAGATTTCTTTTGTAAATCAATATCTAATGATAATTCAGAAACATTTATATTTAATGTAGTATAATATGCATCATAATTAACACTATCTAATCCATAAATAGTTTTAATAGTGTATTCACCATATTCTAATTCAACAAGACATTTACCCTCATCATCAGAATCAAAAGTTCTATTAAATGTATTATTAGAATTATAAATATTATGAATAAC
>JAZULI010000232.1:0-3473 GCA_045603025.1 Bacilli bacterium | reverse complement strand
TATATTTGCTTTAATTAAACCTTCTTTACTTCCTATATTAAAATAATTTCCAGTATAGATTAAAGCTCTTACTTCATCTTTAAATGACAAAATGGCATTAGGCAGTTGTAGTTCATTATTGTGATAAATTAATTTGTTTTTTATATCAAATATTTTCGTATGAACGATAAATCTACCATGAATGATATCACCACTTATTTCATTAATATCTTTTTTATATTGTAATTCATCAATAATATTATCTTTTTTATATTTAATTATTCCATAATTTGGTAAGTCATCATATTTAAAATTTTTTGATGCAATAATCATATTATTAGTACGCTTATGTTCATCTATTAATTGTTTTAAAAGGGGTATTTCACTATCAACTATATCATCAGAAAACATAATCGCGAAATATTCATTATGGAGTAATTTTCTTGCCGAATAGACAGCGCCATATGATCCTTTTTCTTTTTCAATTACATAATGGAATTTAACATTATTGATAATTTCATTTACTTCTTTTAATAATTCTTGTTTTTTGGGACTATTTTTAATAACTTCATTTAAATTCTTATTATGTGTAAAGAAGTTTTTTATTAATGGTTTATTTTCTTTTCGAACAATGAATATTATTTCTTTTATACCACTTAAATAGGCTTCTTTAACTTGATAAAAGATGGCAGGTAAATCAACAATCGCAAGCATTTCTTTGCCAATTGTTTTAGTAATAGGAAGCATTCTTGTTCCATAACCAGCGGTTGTTATAATACATTTATTTATTTTCATAAGCACCTTTTAATAATATTTCAATATCATCTAAACTTTTTATTATTTCTTTATTGGATAAATGTTTAACTTCATCATTTAAATATCTAGGAATAAAATGAAGATGATAGTGTTTAATATCTTGACCATAATCAATATTAGTTGAAAGGGTTAGACCATCACAATTTAATTTTTCTTTGTAAATAAGGTATAATTTTCTTGCTAAATTATTAATTTTAGTCATAGTTTCATTATCTATTTCTAAGAAATCTTTATAATGTTTTTTAGGAACAATTAAGGTATCGCCATTAGTAGTAGGGGAAATATCTAAAAAAGCCATTAAATCTTCATCTTCATAAATTATTTTTGAGGGAATTTCTTTATTAATTATTTTACAAAACAAACAATCCATTATTTTAAATACTCCTTTAATGATTTAGGGCGGTATTTTAGTTCATCCATTTGACTTGTTAAAACAAAGCCACTTTTAGCATTTATAACATCAGGAATTCTATTTACAATAGTTGCACAAGTTAACTCAACCGTATTTGGTCTATTTATAACAACAGTTGTATTTGGTTCACCATAAATTGTCCATTCATTTTTATCAAAATCATCTTTGGAATAAACTTTTCCAATACATTCACTTTCAATTATAATTCCTTCCTCAGTTTCAGTCGTTACAATGGCACTCATTCCAGTAGCGTAACCTTCTTTAATTGTCATATTTAAGGTGTCAGAATGTAATTCTTCATTATGGAAAGTTGGAATACATTTTTGTGTTTGACTTTTAACAGTAAGCCCTAATTTATCACATAACCATCCATTAGTATTCCACATATAACTAGGTAAGAAATTACCTTCATTAATTAAGTTTTCTCTTTCTTCTTCACTGATATTATCACTGCTTGCAACATCACGATCAAATTCTTCTTTCGAAAGACCGGCGCCATGAGCTTTAGCAAGAGCAATACCATAATCTTCAACATTATATGAAGAACTTCCTTTAATCTTCGTTATTTTGTGGGTAGAACCAGCGATAATACTTATTAAATTACCCCAGTATACATCTTGATAACCACTTCCAGTAATCGTGCAATTGTTTTCTTTAGCTAAACGATCAATTTCTTTAGTTTTTGTAGGATTAGAGTTATAAGAATCAAATGCTTCTTCACAAGTAGTAATAGCATTAACCCCACATTTAGCACAAGTAAGTAGCACATCATAAACATCATTTAATAAACTCATTGTTGTAACAATTGCAATATCTGGTTTTAAAGTAAGTAACATATTTTCAAGATTATTAATATGTTCAACAATAATACCTTGTTTATCGATTCCAATAATATCACCAATATCTTTTCCAATGACATTAGGATTAATATCACAAGCGCCAATAATTTCTTCTTCCTTTTCTAAAACATATCTCATAGTATAGATACTCATTTTACCAGTACCTATTTGTAAAACTTTAATTTTTTTCATTTTATCCTCCATTTAAATTATAACCTAAATATACTTCTTTTACAAATATCAAAGTAAAATAATTCTTTTTCGTAAAATTAGTGGGAAGATTTAAAGATTTATGATAATATTAGTATTATGGAGATGATAATATGGAATTAAATGAATTAAAAGTTGTCTTTATGGGAACCCCGGAGTTTAGTATAAATGTTTTAAATAAATTAATTGAAAATACGAATGTTATTGGTGTAGTAACCCAACCTGATAAAATAGTTGGTAAAAGTCATGAAAAAAGTTTTACTCCTATAAAAAAAATAGCGCTTGAGCATGGTATTAAAGTCTTACAACCGGAAAAAATTAGAAAAGAATATGCGGAAATCTTAGCCTTAAATCCTGATATTATTGTAACGTGTGCTTATGGGCAAATTATTCCAGAAGAAATCCTTAATTATCCAAAATATGGTTGTATTAATGTTCACGCATCTCTCCTTCCAAAACTTAGGGGAGGAGCTCCTATTCATCATGCGATTATTGATGGTTATGATAAAACTGGAATAACTATTATGTATATGGATAAAGGAATGGATACTGGTGATATTATTAAAAGTAGAGAAATTCCTATTTTAGACACTGATTGTGTTGAAACATTACATGATAAATTAAGTGTTTTAGGTAGTGAATTATTAATTGAAACTTTACCAAGTATTATAAATGGAACGAATGAACGAATTAAACAAGATGAATCACGAGTAACCTTTGGTTATAACATTAAAAGAGAAGAAGAAGTAATTGATTTTAATAAAGATTGCCGAACGATTTTTAATCAAGTTAGAGGATTAAATTCATTTCCAGGTGCATATTTTACTCTTCTTGATAAAACAATTAAAGTATATGAAACCAACTATTTAAAAACAACAAAATACCAAGATAAAATAAATGGAGAGATTGTTGAAGTATCCAAAAATAAATTAGGTATAAAATGCTCTAACGGAATTATTTACCTTGAAGATTTAAAAAAAGAAGGTAAAAAAAGAATGAAAATAAATGATTATCTAAATGGTGAAAAAGATGATTTAATGGGAAAAGTGGTGAATGAAAGTGAAGGAAAAGATAAATAAAATAATAAAATTTTGTAAAACTAAAAAAGGTAAGGCTATTTTATTCTTTACATTTTATCTATTTTTCTTTATTTTTCTTTTTAAATATATTAATTATTTAGGTTTAGATGATAATTCTTCTAATAATCAAAATAGTAC
>JAZULI010000231.1:0-4857 GCA_045603025.1 Bacilli bacterium | reverse complement strand
CTTAAAATATCACCATATAAATATTCTGGAATATTACTATCAATTTCATAAGTATACTTTATATTTTTAGGCATTAAACTTCGATAACTCTTAAACATTGATTCATATGATTTAGTTTCATAATTATCATTAAAAGGTTTAATCTCACTTTCATTAATCAAATTAGGATCATATACTTTCGTTAAAACATTTAACATTTTTTTAGTTTGATAATTAATATCTTCTAAACATTCTTTATAATTAGCATCATCTAATTCGTTATATAAATAATTAACATTCCTTTCAACATTAAGAAGATTATATCGTAAATTTTGGGTCGTATTATGTAAAAACATAACCTTATCAATATTTTGACGATGAGAAATATCTTTTATTTCACGATATTCTTCAACAATCTGTAAATCAGGATTTTCAATTGTAAAATACATTAAAAAAGTAATAAAAGTTTCCATCGCTGTCATTAATAACAAATATGGATTAATCGCTTGAATTCCCATAACTATACCACCAATAGTTAAAAAACAAAAAATGGGAATATACTTTTTCTTATTAACTTTTTTAATGTTTTGAAGGAGCATCCTAACCATAAAATAAATACAAATAACAGAATACACATAAATTAAATAAGTACCCGCCCCATAAGAATAAACACCTTTTTCACTAACAACAAATTCAATTGGTAAAAAACATACTAATAAAACTATTACATAAAAAAATATTTTAATTCCTTTTTTCTTATTTAAAACAATATTTTTATCATATTTAGAAACAAAGAAAGTATAAAAAGTAAATAAACTAATCCAAGTTACTAAATATATTAAATACATTTTATTTATTAAAGTTGCTAACAAGCCATATTTTTGTAAAGGAACAATAATCATTGATGAAACATCTAAAATAATCCCAATTAAATTAGCGATTAACATTATTTTAAATATTTTATTTTCAGTATTTAAGAATCTTTTTTTACTCAAATAAACTATAGTTAACAAAACTAAATAAAATAAACTAGTTAATAAAACATATATTCCTACCATAATAGTCTCCTATATTAATTTAATTATACTATATTTACAAAAAAAAAGTTATACTTTTTATAACTTTTTAATTAATTTTTTATTTTCATTAGTTTCAATAATATGTTCACTTTGTTGTTCAAGAAGAGAAATATTTCGTTTACCACAACCAGTTAATGGATATGATAACATACTATCTTTGACTGAAAAATAAATATTTTCAATAAGATCATTTGGAAATACTTTTTTTAATCTATTTAAAGCACTATTTAAAATTTCTTTTTCTCTTTCTCCATCAACATGATCTTTTGGATAAAACTCTATATGGGCAACTAATTTATTATTAACATTAACGACTTCACAAGACATAATATTTTTAGTATCTTTTAAAATAACATCAGCAATCATAAACATAGGAATTACTTCACCAGTTGATGTAACAAATTCATTTCCCATTCTTCCTTTCATATGAGCATTACCTTTTTTATCAATATATCCCCATACATTAAAATTACCATAAACTTCATCGTCATTATCTTTAATAAAAAATTTATCGGTTGCTTCAGGATTATTTTTATACTCTTTCATAGTACAAATAGAATCTCCTACTAACATACCTAATTCATTATAACCACACTCATTTAAATTACTATCTAAAACCTTAATATTAGCTAGAGCAAAAGGTTTAAGTCCATATTCTTCTTTAGAAAAAGAAATTTTTTGCATTAATCTTCTAAATAAAGTAAAGAATAAACCACCATGTTCACAATCTCCTCCACCAATACATAAAGTTACTGGTGATATTGGAAATGGAATCGCTTTCGTTCCCATACTTAATTTTTTAAAACATTGATTAATAAACTTTTCCTCATTTGGTGAAACTGGTTCTCCAACTGCAATTGGGGCTAGTAAATGTGGAAATTTTAAATCTTTATACATTGGATTAGATAAATAATTTTTCATGGCCTCAATCCAGAAACTTCTCGTTGCCGGAACTAAAGTAGGCTCATTTAAAATAATTGATTCTAAGAAATGTTCTTTTTCATAAATTGGTTCTAAAGCAACACAGCCACCTTGAAATAACATATCTGAAATACTAGTAATTAAACAAGTATTTGAATGTGGTGGAATATGCGCAAGAGCTCTTAAATTACTCATTGATGGCGTTCCTGATAATTCTTGATCATGAAACCTTCCCATTCCATTAAAACTCATAACACGATGTATTATCGCTTTAGGTCTTCCATTTTTCGTTGAACCACTTGTATAAGTAATCGTAAAATCATCATCTAAAGAAACATCAGGTAAAACAGCACTACCAGTATTATATTGATAAATAAAATTTCTTAAATAAGTAGCATTAGGCCATTCATATCTCATAGCATTATTTGTTTTATCATCCCATACATATGAATTAAAATCTTTAAGTAAAAATTCTGCATCCATTGAATCATAAACTGAATATATTACCTTTTTTGTAATATCTAATTCATCAAATAATTTCTTATTTTTCGCATAATTATCATCACTTATAAAAATTATACGGTCATTACTATTTTTAACTATTTCCTTAATGTATTCTTTATCAAAATCAACGCCAAAAATATTTGGTTTTAATCCTAAACGACTACATGCAAGAAGTAAATAAACCATTTCCGGTGTATTTGAAACACACATTAATACTTCATCACCCTTTTTTAGTCCAAAATTAGATAAAGAACTAATTAATCGATCCGCTTCAAAAAACATTCTTTCATAACTTATTTTTTTACCACGGTAAAATAGCGCTATTTTATCCATATTATCTTTATTTCTTAATAATACTTCTTCATACCAACTATGATTATGATTTTCCATTAAATCTTTAATCGCTAAATCAACTTTTTCCTGACTTTTAATATGTCTTTTTTCTTTTGATGGTAATCCTTTTGTTTTACCAACTAAACTTTCTTTTTTTAAACTATACTTTGTTTCTTTTATCTTATCCAAATCAAATTTCATATATTACCTTCCCTATAATCTATTATTTACGATATTCAAAGTAAAAGTCAAGTATCTTGACAGTATCTCCTTCCACTGCTCCCATTTTTTCTAATTTATCATCAATACCCATTTTACGTAAAGTTTTGGCAAATCTTAAAATACCTTCTTCACTAGAAAATTTAGTCATTTTAAATAATCTTTCAACTTGTTCACCTTTTATAACAAAACTATCATCTTCTTTAATAATTTCATAAGGTTCTTCTTTTTTAAATTTATAAAGAACATGTGATAAATATTCTGTTTCTTCATAAAGTTGTTCATCATTAACTTTTTCCACCATATTGGCAAGTTCAACTAAAATATTATCAATACCTTCACTATTAATTGCGCTCATTTCAAAAACTGGACAATCAACATTTTTCCTAAATTTTTCTAAATTATCCTTACTCTCAGGCATATCCATTTTATTAGCAATAACAATCATCGGTTTTTTAGCAAGTTTTTCACTAAATTTTTCAAGTTCATTATTTATTACTTTAAAATCATCTAAAGGATCTCTTCCTTCAATTCCACTCATATCAACAATATGAGCAATTACTTTGGTTCTTTCAATATGACGTAAAAATTTATCACCTAAACCTAATCCCTCATGTGCTCCTTCAATTAATCCTGGTAAATCAGCAACAACAAAACTACGATTATCAATTGTTTTACATACCCCTAAATTAGGTGATAAAGTTGTAAAATGATAATCAGCAATTTTTGGTTTAGCTTTACTTATTTTCGATAAGAAAGTACTTTTCCCAACACTTGGAAGACCAACTAATCCAACATCCGCTAGCATTTTTAATTCTAGTTTTAAAATCTTTGTTTCCCCTGGTTCCCCATTTTCTGAAAAACTAGGACATGGATTATTTTGGGTTTTAAAAGCCGTATTTCCACGACCACCACGACCACCTTGAGCAACCACTACTTTGGAATCTTTATCTTTCATATCAGCGATTATTAAATTCGTATCTTTATCGGTCACCACTGTCCCTTGAGGAACTTTAATGATAATATCCGCACTATTTTTACCATGTTGATTTTTTCCACTACCATTTTCCCCTTTTTCACCTTTAATTGTTTTGGCATATCGTAAATCAATTAATGTATGAAGACCAGTATCAACTTCAAAAATAATTGATGATCCTGAACCACCATTACCACCAAATGGTCCCCCCATTGAAACATATTTTTCTCTTCTAAAAGCGGTACAACCATCACCACCAGCACCAGCAATTACCTTAATCTCTGCTTCATCAATAAACATATTTATCACCTCGATATTTTTTTCACTAGACTAGCAACACTTAAAACTCTTTCTTTGCTAACTTCTTTTACCTCTTTTTTCCCCCATGGAAGAGTATAACCATTAAAATCTCTAATCATTTCAAAATCATTATGATTATCTCCAATAGTAAATATATCACAACTTTTAATATTTTCCAATTCACTAACTAAACTGGTAGCACTAGATTTACTAATTAAATAATCACATAAATAATAAATATTTCTCCCCATTACTTTAAATTTCTTAACAACTAAGTTATATTTATTAGCAATAACTTCAATTTCTTTTTCAAACATTAAACCATTATTAAAACTTTCTATTTCATATTCTAAAATATTGTTTTCATATTTAATAATATTTATTGAAAAATCTTTATAATTTTCATGAAGATTATTTAATTCATTAAAAATTTTGTTAGATAAACTTTGACAATAAATAATATCATTATTCTTATTTAATATTAAATTACCATCACAACAACCTAAATAATCATAATTAATTCGATATTTCTTAACTTCTTTTTTT
>JAZULI010000230.1:0-2960 GCA_045603025.1 Bacilli bacterium | reverse complement strand
AAATCCACCATCCTAAAATAAATATATCATAATAACTTTATAACTTCAATTTAATTAATGCTTTCTATGGAAATTAAATCAATATTATTAGATATTAAAGATTTATCATTATTTTCTTTTGCCAAATCTGTTGATAAATATTTTTTTAAATCATCTGCAAAAATAGTAACTACCTTGTCTTTTTCTGATAAAACGCATGCTAAAAAATTAGCACCACTTGATATTCCTACACCTAAACCTAATTTTTTAGCAAGTAATCTAGCCATATTAATCGCATCATCATCCTTAACCGTAATTACATCATCAATTAAATTTTTATCAATTAAATCAGGAATAAAATCATCACCAATTCCCTCAATTTTATGATTTTCGATTATCTTACCTCGACTTAAAAGAGGCATTTTTTCCGGTTCCATTGCAATTATTTTAATATTTTTGTTTTCCTCTTTTAATCTTTTGGCAATTCCCATTAAAGTTCCCCCGGTACCAATTCCTGAAACAAAGGCATCAAATTCTTTTACTTGATTTAATATTTCCGTAGCGGTTTCTTGATAATGAACCATAATATTTAATTTATTACTAAATTGATTAGGTCGAAATCCCTTAATTTCTTTAGCAAGTAAATCTGCACGTCTAATCGCTTCTTTAAAACCACCTTCTTCTTTGGAAACTAAAAAAACTTTTGCTCCATATAATTCCATAATCTTTTTTCGTTCATCACTAACCCAATTTGGCATAAAAATATATACCGGATGTTTATACAAAGCCCCTAAAGCCGAAAAAGATATTCCCGTATTACCACTAGTTGCTTCAATAATTGGCATTTTATCTTTCAATAAACCAATTTCTTTTGATTTTAAAATTATATAATATGCTAGGCGATCTTTAATACTACCAGTATAATTATAATATTCTAATTTAGCATAAACATTCCCTTCTTTTTCATGATATTTATACTTAATTTTTACCATTGGTGTATTTCCAATTAGATTTTTTATTTTCATAAAACCTCAACATAATTCAGTAATAATATATGTTAGAAAAATCTTTATGTTAAAAAAGAAGTATTTCTACTTCTTAATAACAACTCCACCATAAGGAGTTAATTTTTTTATTTTGGATTTATTTAAAGTATATGCTTCTTCTCCATTTTCATATTGTTTTGGAACTAAAAAATCAAATTCTTCATTAGTCCGACTAACAGTAACTAAAGCATTTTCAGTATCACTTAAACGTTCAAACATCATATATTTTTTATTAATATCTAAAACATTCATTTCAGCTTGTTCTAAAAACTTTTCTTTCTCACGAATTTTCCCCATTTCTTGAAAAAATTCCAATAATTCTAAATCCTTTTTAGTCCATGGAAAAGGTTTTCGATTAGCAAGACTTCCCATTCCTTGTAAACCTACTTCATCCCCATAAAAAATTGATAAAATACCAGGCATAAAATTAAGCGCAAAAATATAAGCTTTATAGATTTCAATTCCTTTTTTATATTCTTCTTCTGTTAATTTAAAATTCTTACACCAATTTAAATCATTATTTTGTAAATCCCAAGCCCATTCACTATATTCATTAAACTGATTACTAGAAAAAATATTAATTGCTCTTGTAATATCATGAGTTGAAGTAAAATTCATTAAAGTTTCAATTGTTTCTTTAGGATATTCATTTTTTATATCTTTAATAATATATGATAGTTTATAATCATCAGCATATTTAAAATAACGAACCATTGCATCAATTAACGAATAATTCATAACGGAATCCATTCCTTTACCAGATTCAATATAACTTCGATTCATTCGCATTGGGTTTTTCCAAACTTCGCCAATGATAAAACCATCTTCTTTATTTCTTTTAACGGCAATTCTTATTTTTTCAATAAAATCATCTGTAAGTTCATCGGCAACATCTAAACGTAATCCATCAATTCCTAGTGAAAACCACTGATCAATAATTCCACCTTTTTCTAAAATATAATGACGCCATTCTTTAGAATTACCATCACAAACTGGTAAATTAGGCATTCCCCACCAATAATCATATTTTACTTCACCATTATGATAATGTTTTCGATAAAAATTAGCATAAGGGGAATCAACACTTTGAAAAGCTCCAACATTATCAAATGTATTATACTCATTAAAATATTTACTATCATTACCCGTGTGATTAAAAACTGCATCTAAAATTACTTTCATTCCCTTTTCATGAGCTTTTTCACATAATCTTTTTAAATCATCATTACACCCTACATAAGGATCAACCTGGGAAAAATCAGCAGCATCATAACGATGATTAGATTGACTCCAAACTATTGGACTTAAATATAAAATACTTACCCCTAATGATTTAATATAATCTAATTTTTCTATTATTCCTTCTAAATCTCCACCATAAAAATCATTATTCCAAATACCATTCTGGTCTGGTCCAATAATCATATCTTCCGAAAATGAATTGTGAATAATTCTTCTTGGCATAGTTTTCATTTTTGTTTCACTACCACGATAAAAACGATCAACAAAAATATGATACATAATTTTTCCTTTAGCCCAATCAGGTGTATTAAAATTAACACTTAATTTGCCTTTTTCATCCCTAATAATTTGATTATCATCTAAAAGATTAACTTCCTTAATAAATTTATTTTCATTATTAATAAGACAATTAAAATAATAACGATAAATAGCTCTAGTTTCTAAATCAATTTCTCCTTCAAAAACAACTTTAAAATCTTTATTCTCTTTATGTTTAAGGGGAAAACTTATTGTTTCCCATCCTTTTTCCACCATAAATTTCATTTGTTCAATCCAACCTATACTAATTGGTAATTTAATTGTTACTCTATATCTTTTACCATTTTCTAAATCTTTTATTTCTTCTAAATTAAACTCTACATCTTTACTACTCATAAATAATCCTCATTAATATTTTATTCTAGTTTATTTAAT
>JAZULI010000229.1:0-4255 GCA_045603025.1 Bacilli bacterium | reverse complement strand
TAATTATTAGCATAAAAATCTCCAATATCATTACCATTTGGTGTTTTATAAATATCAACTTTTACTTCGGAAGCATTTGATAAATAACCAACTAAATCCTTTGAAACAATTTCAATATTTTTACCATCAACCCATGCTTTTTGATATTTACTATAATCAGTAATTATTAAATAACGTACTTCATCATTGTTTCTTGCTTCTTCTAAAATTGTTACATAACTACCTTTTAAAGCCGTACCTTTCTTATTAGATAAACTAGATGAATAATAATAATCAGTATTTTCTTTAAGTAAACCAACTATTGGATTATAACTACTATTATTAGCATAAGTTTTATATGTAAAATCCTCAATATGATCAGTTTTTACATCAACTGGTTTATTATAACTACCATCTTCATTTTTAGCCGAATTAATTAAGGTAACGTATGATGAATGAACATAAACTGAAGAATTCCAATTATACTTAGGCCAACTAGAACTAGCTGATACAACACCAGTATTCGTACTATTTAAATTAGAATCCGCTTGAACTTTATACCAAATATCACTATTATTAACCATTGTTCCTTTTACTTCTTCTAAAATAATCAATGGAGTTCCACTATATTTATAAACATAAGGCTTGGAACTAGTTGTATTTGGAGCACTTCTGGCATTTAAATTAGAATCATTAGTTACTCCTAATTGATAATAATTATAATCACTAAAACCATTATCTTTATCGAAAGAATAATAGAAACTAGCTGCTTTCTCTCCCCAATATGGATCACTAGCATATTGTACATTCATCCCCATATTCTTATTTCCAAAATGACCACCAAAATATCTTGAATCAGCAACTTCACTATATCCATAATTAATAAAACCATAAGCATGATTATATATACTACTACGAACATCTAAATAACCACTAGCACTATTATAAGCACTACCATCAATTGCATTATGACCAAAAATATTATTCTTATTAATTGCAATCGAACTAGTACCATTAGCAGATTCATTACGTGAAAGAGAAAAAACCGATAAAGCATTAGCCCCATATATTTTTTCAGCATTTAAATAAAAATCACTTTGACCATATAAAACAGAATATTTAGAAATGCTTTGCTTACCATAATTACTACCTTTAAAATTCAAAACATTTCGTAAATAAACATCAATATCATCGACTGTATAATTAGTTTTAGAACGATGTGGCAAATACATATAATAATTATAATAAGGATTTTCATAATTAATACTATTTTCATAAATTGATTTTTTATAATCCGAAAGCATTAATTTCAATGTATCATAAAAATAAATTCCATCATAACTGTAATATTTTTTACTTTCCGTTAAATAATCAAGTTTAGGTCCTAAAGATCTTGAAAACTGAACATAATCATTATTTTCGATATTTTTCGCATAATAATGATAAATACTCGTACTATTATTATAATAATAACCAGAACTTTTAACCCATGAAAGCGGAATTATCGTATAAGTTCCATTACTAATCCATCCAGTAACCCCACTTATTTTAATTTTAATTGCTTTATTAGAATAATTAAGTCCTATATAAGCAGCATCAGTCCCACCGTATGCCGAAGCATTATTCATATAAGTATATTCTATTTTCAAACTACTTGAGGTATAAACATTAGTCACAACTTCCCCACGATCAAGATATACAAGTGCATATTTAGCATCAATGACTTTAAATTTCCCATTTATTTTTTCTAATATAATGGTATCATCACTCTCATGACTATCCATAGCATTTTTAGCACTATCATAATCTTCATAACAACTAACTGATGTAATTGTATCATCATTATTAGCAAGGGCTAGTTCAAACTTTTCACAAACACTACGTCCAGTTAATTCACTACTAGTGCTTTTTAACGCCTTAACTTCAAAAAAAGAAAACAACATAATGAAAGAAATCAAAATATTAAAAGTCAATTTTTTCATTATATCACCTACTTTCTCTTATATATTAAGTATAACAAAAAAAGGTATCAATTGATACCTTTTAGAAAAATTTTATATTTTATAATGTAAACTAGCTACATGTTAATGAACGACTATACTCAGTACATGCATAACATCCACTATTTACACCATTTGCAATACATACAGTTGGTAATACACCAGAATTACATGTCCTATACCATGTACTATTATTACTTTGTGCTTCTGATTGACCATAATGAGCATTAAAATTATAATATTTCATCCCTTGCGAAATCCAATTGCTAAATTCACACGTTGCATTACAAGATATTGTACTATTTGTCTTTTTATCTTTTACTGAAGCACTTATATTAAGTTTATTATTAGAAAATTTCGGTACTGATTGATCTAGTTTTTTAGAATCTTGATAGCTTTCATCATTCCATGCATATTGGAAACTACCACTTCCACCATTTACATTAACTTTAAATACTGAATTGATTGAATCGTGAACAATTGAACATGATTCTAACTCCGGAATTGGTACTGTGCCAGCACAATCTGTATCAATTACATATGGACTACTTGAACTACCATTTCCACTAATAAATGTTGCATCAGATGTTAAATGTACTACTGGCCTAACCACTTTTGAATATGTTAAGCCATCAGCATATGTATATCCACCAGTTGTGGTTATATTCCACATTTGTGTTGCACTAGAAGGTGTAAAACTCCAAAAACTACTTCCATTTAGATATAACCAATTTTCATTTCTACATTTTGAACTATTAGCACCTGATGAATCATTAATTGTTGTATTATCAGTACACGATGAAGACGAACTTGCACGTAAAAAATCTGTCACAGTCATTAAACCTACGTTTAATGATAATTTTGTTGTTCTTTCTAAATCATATAATGCACTAATCTTTGCTGATGAATCCCTTGCATAGTTTAATATTCCATAATTAAATTTATTTTGTATAATCATTTCTTTAGCCGTGTCATTTAATGTATTATAGAATGTTGTATTTAAATATGTATTCATACTTGTTCCAGTAAATGTATCAGCACCTGAATTCGTACTATTATACTCAGAAGTTTTATCTGTACCCATATATATCAATTTATATGTTCCATCTTCTTCGATTGATAAAATACGCCAATTATTTGAACCATTAAATGTTACATAATTACTAGGATCAATTCCTTTATAAATATATCTTGCCTCATCTAGTGAATCTTTATATAGCCCATCCCCGCTTGTAACAGTACCTAAATCAATTATTTTTGTATATACCGATGCAGTTATGGTTTTTGTAGTGATATTTCCTGCCTCATCTATTGCAGTATATGTTACAGGATTTGAGCCTAAATTTGTCGTTTCTAATGATATTGGATCAACAGTTAACGTTACTGAATTATCATCAGATACTACAGCATAATCTAACGGTTGAATGTTGTTACTACCTTTCAAGACACAGAAATTTCCTACAGTAATTACTGGTTCTGTATTATCGAGTTCAAAATATTCACTACATGTATTTATTTTATTTTCGGCAGAATCTTCAGCATAAATACATAAGTACCACCTTCCATCTCCAGTAGTTTTTTCAATTGAAGAACCAGAGGTAAAATCATTACCATTAGAAGCATCAGAATCAACAGTTTGTGTCCATAAATACTTCATTGTTGTAATTATAGATGCATCATCGATTACAGTCACGTTTGTTGATTGGATCTTTGCAGATTTTGGATTACCATTTTGCGCAAAAGTTACCATTGGGGCTATTCCATCTATTACTGTTAATGTTCCATTTGTCATTGAAATACTATAATTAGCTGTTACATCTATATTTCCGCTTTTTATTGTCACACTGTTTAATGTATTTGTACTGCTTCCCACACTAATTTGACTTCCTGTTATATTAAAGGTTGCTATATGTCCTGAAACTAAACTACCACCAGTTAATGTCGCATTTCCATTAGTTAACTCAGTTCCATCATAAATTTTTTCTGATGATTCTGCAGTATATGATACTGACTTTTTAGATACTGTTAAAGTTCCATCAATCATTGTAATATTATAATATTCAGCTGTACCATCACTTACAGTTACTGTACTTATTTTATTAGCAACACTTCCAGCATTTGTTATTGTTGAATCACTTGTCATTGTACATGATGATATACTATGTGAAAATGCCATTGTTCCATCAGTTAAAGTACATATGCTATCAGTTAACGCTGTTCCGTCGTATACTTTACTTTTACTTCCAGCAGTTACGGTTATTGGTCTTTTTATAACT
>JAZULI010000228.1:0-1896 GCA_045603025.1 Bacilli bacterium | reverse complement strand
TATTGGTAAAGTATCTGGTTTACCGTATACTGTCGCACTTGATGAGAATGCTATTTTTTTACAATTATATTCATTCATAACTTCTAATAAAGTTATTGTAGAATCTAAATTATTTCTATAATATTTTAATGGTAATTTAACTGATTCACCAACTGCTTTAAATCCTGCAAAATGAATTACACCATCAATTTTTTCATTTTCAAATATTTCCTCTAAAATATTTTTATCACAAACATCTCCTAAATAAAATTTTAGTTTCTTTCCAGTAATAATTTCTAATTTATCTAAAACTTCCATTTTTGAATTAGATAAATTATCAATAATTACCACTTCATCTCCATTTTCACATAATTCGACAACCGTATGGCTTCCAATATAACCTAATCCACCAGTTACTAATATTTTCATATATCCTCCTAATATTTAACTATTTCTTTTTCTAAACAACTATTTAATTTAGAACTATCTTTTTCTCTTATTGTAATTGTATCTTTATTACCATCAGAAATATACCTTGTACTTTCTAAATTTTTAAAGACCATTTCAATATCAAATTCTACCCCTTTATTATCGTAAGCTCGGCATCTTTTCAAAAATGTTTTATCAAAACTCTTATCATACGGGGATACTTCACTATCCCATCCAACCCGAAGAGCAGCGACTGTTTCATATGAATAATCATTATAGCTACCTTTTATAATATATGGATAATTATTATGTGTTTTCTTATATGGTGAACCATATGGAAGGGCAATTATTGGAACATATTTATCTCCTAAAATATTTTCTAATTTTTGATACATTCCTCCTACTACTTCTTCTGTTTTTGATGTAGTTATCTCAGTAAAATCTGCATGATTAGTTGTATGATTACCTATATCATAACCATGTTCAACTAACCATTTCATTATTTCTTCATTATATTCCTTTTGATTAAATAAACCATTCATTAAAAAGAAAGTGGCTGTTATATTATAGTCAGGATATTTTTTCTTAAATTCTTCTAAAATCCCCACAGCACAATTAGGATCAATCTCCAAATTACCATCTTTATCTCTTCCTAAAACATTAAAATTATTTTGATTACCATCATCAAAAGTTAAAATTATGGGACTTAATCCTAAGTCTACCTTAATATCTCCATTAACATAATCAATAAGTCTTATCATCCGATAACCATTTTGATAATAAAACTCTAAGTCCTCACGAAAAGCATTAGCCGTTCGATTATAACCATTCTTATCAACATTTCCCCCAATATAGTCAGTTTCTTCTTGATTAATAATTCCATGATACATCATAATTGGAACTTTACCTAATTCATTAACTTTATTTTCTTCTAATATATCTGTCGTTAATTTTCCTTTTGATACAATTAAATGATACTTATCATCTTTTTTATCACTTGAAATAACAACATTTTCTAAAATATCATTATTATATTCATAATCAAAATTACATAATAACCCTTGATAGTTACATAATACCTCGACTTCTTCTTTATTCATTCCAATAAAATTATCATTTATTATAACATTATCATCTTTATCAAAAGAAAATGACACTTTAACTAATACAATGATAACAACTATCACCATAACTAATACCAATACATTATTATATTTAATCTTTATTCTTTTCTTCTTCATATTATTAGTATACACTATCTTTTTTAAAAAAACTATATCTCATTTACTAATTTAACATAAAATACAATGGTGATATCAATGTTTAAAAAGAATAGCCATGGATTATTTTGTTATTGTAATTACTGTAGGCAGCGAAGAAGAGTTAGCATACTATATAATTCAATTATTTCAGGGGTTTTATTAATTACTTTATATCAAGGACTTATTATTTTATTTTGTTTTACTAGATTTAATTGTTTTTTACTTC
>JAZULI010000227.1:0-3199 GCA_045603025.1 Bacilli bacterium | reverse complement strand
ATGCAATACTTTCTTTTTCTATAGAAGTTTCTTCTTTTGTTATGTTTATATAATAATTTTTTATTCACATAAATATTAGCTATTTAAAGCATTTAATAAGCTTTGCTTGTATTCATTAGTATATTTTTTCATATCGTCAAATATATTTTTAGAAATACATTCTTTTATAAATTCATCTGTAGTATAACATTTAGCATTAAAATTACTCTTTCCATGTTCTCTAATATAATCAACAATTAAAGCATTGAAAAATTTATAAGTATCAGCATGAACATATGGGGCTACTAATGACATATATTTTTCATCCCATTCTTGATCTGAAATATGCCTAAATAAATTAGCTGTTTCATTGTTCAATTGTTGTGCTTTATTTCTTATTAATGTTACTTCTAACAACCAGTATATACCATTTCCAATAACTTCTATATCTCCACAATTACCAGGAGCATGAGATATTGGCATACCATAAGCATCTATCTTATAATTTGGTCTAACTGAATGTGTTTCACCATAAATTAAATATAAAAGAATAGATAAATAAAATTCGAATTGTAAAGGGTAATCTATATATTTAAATTCAATATTTTTTCCTCTTACCCCAATATTAGAAATATTTTCTAATATCGATTCAATATTTAGTTTATAATCACTAACAATTTTATTTAATATAAAATTATAATCCATAATTTCTACATTGCTATTTCTGCTACTTTTTATTAATTTCATTTCATCTGCAGTTATAATGTTTATTTTATTAAAATAATCTATATCAACATTTTTTTCAGTTTCAGTAAAATTATCTTCTTTTTCTAAAAAATAATTTACAAACTTCTCGCTGTCATGATTAAATTCAATTAATAAAACACCTTGATTGACTATATTAACAAATCCAGTAATTCTTAGCATTCTCAATACAGTATCAGGATAATCTCTTATTACTGTACCAAATTTATTTTGTTTTCCATATGTCTCATTCAAATATTCATAAACCGAATATTCCGTAGCAAATGAATTGTTTTCAATTGTTGTTAAAAACTTTTCAACATCATCTTCTTTACTAAATAAAGATACCACAAACTGATTGTAACTTAATTTTTTTTCTTTTTTATCTAGTTCTTTTAAAACTTTTATAATAAATTTAAAATAGTTATAATCATTACTAACATTTTTATATGGTGATCTCCAGTTGTATTTCATTGCTTGAAGTGAAAATGCTTCTTGCGGATCAATCTCGTTACTAATCAATTTTTTTGCAACATCTCCAATAATCAATTTTTTATTATATCTAGCATAAACAAAACCAAATTCAGAAAGTGTTCTCATATATGTCCAAAATCTTGATTGATAACCCTTTGGAAATCCGCCATCACCATTTCTGGTCTTATTAATTTCTATTACTTTATTTTGAATTTGTTCTTTGTTACGTAATTTTTTAATGTTAAATTCATCACTTTTTACAATACCGTTTTCATACATATCACAAACAATATCTAACAAGTTTTTATCATTTAACTCTATTCCTTCATATGATTTGATTAACAATAAAACATCTTTAAGTCTTTCAGGATTCCTCATAGCCGTGTCAAAATTAAGTTGTTTATATTCTGGTTCTCTTCTAGTCCCTATCCTTGTCATAATTAGTAACAAACACCTCCTTGGAATTTATTTTTACAGTATTATCATTAAAACTAATATAATTACTGTTAATTTCATATACATTATATTTTTTTGACCATTCTTCAAGAAATTTATTTTTTTGACCTTTATGATACATTAAATTAGTTATACCAAATTTAATACCTTTATCATTTAATTCATCAAGGAAATCATATAATTCTTTTTCATGCTTTTCATTCCATAACTTATTGTATTCGCTATCACTTATTAAATAAGGAGGATCTAATAGCACATAATCGTTTTTTCCTATTTTTAAATTTCTTACAAATTCTTTATAGTCTAAATTAAAATATTTTATATCTATTCTATTTAGGTAATCAAAATAATAATTTAATGAATTATAAACGTTGCTGTTAAAATCAACATTTCCTACCGGTAAATTAAAATCTCCTTTTGAATTAAATCTCGTCATATGATTAAATCCATATATTAATAATAAATATAATTTTAAAACATCTTTTTTATTTTCATTATAATCGTTTCTTAATTTCAAATAATTTTCCTTATTGTATTTAGCATAATAGGTTTTTTTATATTTTTCTTTCAATTCACTTGGGACTAAATGTCCATTATAGGAACATGATAGTTCGTATTTTTTTATCAAACTGAATATATTTTTAAAAAACTTATCTTTGTCAGACGAATATTTTTGTAATTCTTTATGAATGCTAATAATAGCACTATCAATATCGTTAACATAATAATGATTAGCTTTTACATTTAAAAATGAACTTCCTCCACCGACAAAAGGTTCTATATAGTTATTTATATATGTTGGCATGTATTTTTTTATTTCTGGCATTAATTTGTATTTATCTCCTACATAAAACAACGGAGAACGATATGATATTTCTTTTTTTATGTTTGGTTTCACTTTCGTAACAAATATAAATTCTTTATGATCATTTAACTCTGTCTTACCTGTTGTAAATGCTTTGTATTTTTTTTCAAATTTTATTGTGTCACCTTTATTAGATAAAATAGTTTCAATTTCTTCTAGTGTTATTTTATTTTTTGATGAACTACTTTTTGATTCGTAGGTGTTATTATATGAAACAATTATATACTTTGCATCAAGTTTCTGAATTAAATCATTAAATGCAATTGGTGCCGAAGTCTTACAATATTCTGACATATTTTCTTCTTTTGGTTTCATTGCAACGCCGTATAATTCAGGTTTTTTCCATTGTGCTATATTCTCCATAACATGATAAAATCTACTATATTGTCTAGAATTATATGGAGGGTCAATATATGCTATATCACATTTAACTTCCTCCGCCAATTTATTAGAATCTTTTCTATATATTTCAACTATTTTATTACTATACTTTTTAGGATTAATTAAATTAAATTCAAATGAATCATTGATTTTTTGGATTTTTCTATATGCATCATAATGACCACAAGTATTTGCAATTTTATCAAATGAATATAAAAGTGAAGAAATGAGAATATTATATTCCTTGAAATTTATATTGTTTTTTTTATATTCTTTTTCAATGTTCTCACGTATATATCC
>JAZULI010000226.1:0-10048 GCA_045603025.1 Bacilli bacterium | reverse complement strand
ATGATTTAGATAAATTGGTTGTTTTTGGGGTTAATGCTTATAATAATGTAATTGATAATTTAAATCATTTTCAAATTAGTTATTTAATGTACGAAGAAAAAGAAATATATATTAATGGTCATAATAATAATTATCATAATTTTGTTACTATGGCTAATAAAGCATATGAAGATGAAATGATTATTAATAAATTAAATGTCTTATTTAATAAAGTTATACATAATAATTTTGATAAGATAGGTAAAATAGAAAAAATGCTTATAGATTTAAAATAAAAGATAAAATAATTAAATTTGTATATATTATTTGGTTTTTATGATACAATTGAATTGTTTATGGAGGAGTTATGTACGTTAATAATAAAGCAGTTATTGCAAAGAGTGAAGATTTTATTCATTTAAATTTAAATATGTTAAATAGACATGGAATTATAACTGGGGCTACGGGTACTGGTAAAACAATTACCTTAAAGGTAATTGCGGAAACTTTATCAAAGGCAGGTATTCCATCTATTATAACTGATGTTAAGGGTGATTTATCAGGATGTACTGAACCTGGGGTTGATTCTGAATCCCTTCAAAAAAGATTTACTAAGTTAGGTATTGAAAATTTTGAATTTCAACGTTTTCCAGTTAGATTTTGGGATGTTTTTGGGGATTTAGGTCATCCAATTAGAATTACAGTTTCTAATATGGGTCCATCTCTTTTATCCAGAGTATTAGGTTTAAGTGATGCTCAAGAAGGTATTTTAAATATTGTTTTTAAAATCGCTGATGATCGTGGAATGGAATTAATTGATTTAAAAGATTTACGAAGTATGCTTCAATATGTATCAGAAAATGCTAAAGAATATCAAATGGATTATGGTAATATTACAACCGCATCTGTAAGTACAATTTTAAGAAAATTACTAAGTATTGAACAAGAAAAAGGTGAAATGTTCTTTGGGGAACCAGAACTTGATATTAAGGATTTATTATTAAAAAGTGAAGAAAGTCAGCAAGGATATTTAAATATTATTGAAGTTAATGAATTAATTAAAAATCCAACTTTATATGCTACTTTCTTAGTATGGCTTTTATCTAGTTTTTATGAATTATTACCTGAAGTAGGTGATTTAGATAAACCTAAAGCCGTTTTATTCTTGGATGAAGCGCATTTAATCTTTAGTGAAATGAATGAAGATATTGTTAAGAAAATAACCCAAATTATTAAATTAATTCGTTCAAAAGGAATTGGGGTATTCTTTATTTCGCAACTTCCTAGTGATATTCCTGATGATATTTTAAATCAATTAGGAAATCGTATTCAACATTGCCTAAGAGCTTATACTCCGAAAGAGTTAAAAGCAGTTAAAGTAGCAGCTGAATCATTTAGAGCGAATGATGCTTTTGATACGGAAGAAGCTATTTTACAACTTGGAACTGGAGAAGCATTAGTATCATTTATTGATGAAACAGGTAAACCTAGTATTGTTGAGCGAGCTACTATTTTACCACCTCAAAGTTTAATGAGTGAAATTCCAGAAGAACAAATAAAGAGTATTGTTGCGAATGGTTCAATGGAAACGAAGTATCGCACAGGACTTGATCGTGAAAGTGCTTTTGAAAAATTAGAAGTTATTAATGAAGAAAAAAGAAAGAAAGAAGAAGAAATAAAGAAAGCTAAAGAAGAAGAACTTCGTAAAAAAGAAGAAGAAAAAGAAAAGAAAAGATTAAAAAGAGAAGCGAAAGAAAATGAAAGTATGATTTCTAAATCTGTGAAGAAAGTTACTAATTCAGCTTTATCAACAATTGGTCGTCAAATTGGTAGTGCTATTATTCGTGGTATTTTAGGAACTAAAAAATAATTAGAATGAGTTAAATCATTCTTTTTTGTTAATGATTTATGTTATAATAGAAATTAATTAGTGAGGTAAAATGAATAATCGATTTAATGAATATCTTGAATATTTATATGTAACAGGTGAATTAGATAAAGTTATGTTAGATGATTTAATAAGAAAGTATAACAATATATATGGTGAATTACCTAATGAATTTTTTTATTTAGATGAAGAGGAACAAAAAGAACTTTTAGAAGAAGCTTTAAGATCTAAAGCTAAAATAATTAAAAAATAATTTTTTAAGAAAAGAGGTGTCTTATGCCAGAATTACCAGAGGTTGAAACAGTCAGAAAAACATTAAAAAATAGAATATTAAATAAAACCATTAATGATGTTTTTATATATTATGATGGAATTATTGCAACGGATAAAGATTATTTTATAAAAAATATTAGAAATAAAAAAATTGTTGATATTTTAAGAATTGGTAAATGGTTATTATTTGATTTAGAGGATTTTTATTTGCTTTCACATCTTCGGATGGAAGGTAAATATTTTCTTAAAAATAAAGATGAAATAGTTAATAAACATGAACATGTTATTTTTTCTTTAGATGATATTTCCTTAAGATATCATGATACTCGTAAATTTGGAAAAATGTATTTAGTAAAAAAAGATAAATTATATACAGATACACCTTTAAAAGATATTGGGTTAGAGCCTTTTGATAATAAATTTAATGTTTCATATTTAAAAGATAAACTTAATAAAAATAAACCAATTAAATCTCTTCTTTTAGAACAAAATATTATCGCTGGTATTGGAAATATTTATGCTAATGAAATTCTTTTTTTAGCAAAAATTAATCCATATACTAAAGGTTCTATGTTAACGGATAAAAATTTATTAGATATTGTAAAATATTCTAAAGATGTCTTAGAAAAAGCGATTGAAATGGGTGGAACAACCATTAGAAGTTATACATCTAGTTTAGGAGTAACGGGAAGATTTCAACAGTCTTTAAATGTTCATTGCAAAGAAAATGAAGATTGTCCTTTATGTAAAGATAAAATTATTAAAGTAAGTATTCAAGGACGAGGAACTTATTATTGTCCTAATTGTCAAAAAGAGGTGAGGTAATGGCATATATAAAAGGTATTTATAAAAAGTGTATTTACCATAATCTTGATAATTTATATTTAGTTGGATTAATTAAAATAAAAGAAAATGATCTTGATGATTCTTTAAATGAAAAAACAATTACCTTTACGGGTAATTTTTCTTCCATTAATGTTGAAGATACGCTTATTTTAAATGGGGAATTAGTAAATCATTTTAAATATGGTGAACAATTTAATGTTTCATCTTATGAACAAGTTTTACCAGATGATGAAAATAGTATTATTAATTTTTTATCTAGTGATATATTTCCGGGTATCAGAGAAGCGAAAGCGAAAAAAATTTATGATACTTTTTTAGATAAAACGATGGAGGTTATTTTAAATAGTCCTCAGGATCTTTCATTAGTTAAAACAATTACCAAGAAAAATATTGATATTTTGCATACTAAAATGCTTGAATATGAAGAGAATATTGATATTTTATTAAAATTAAATGAAGTAGGATTTTCTCCAAAAGATAGTAATTTAATATATAAAAAATATCGGCAAAAATCTCTTGATATTATGGAAAATGATTTATATCAATTTATTAGTGAAGATGATAATTTTTCCTTTTTAAAACTTGATCATATTGCTTTAAAAAAAGGGTATTCTAAGGATGATTATCGTCGTATTCGTTCAGGAATTTGTTATGTTATTAAAGAAATTAATAATAGTGTTGGTGATACTTATCTTTATTGTAGTGAAATTAAAAAGTTTTTAAATAAAGCTTTAGGTATTAATCTTGATGAAGATATATTTGATGATAATTTATTATTTTTAATTGAAGAAGGTCGAGTAATTAACAATGATGAACGTTATTATTTAAAAGAAATGTATGAAGCTGAGATGAATATTTCTAAAAGAATGGTTTACCTTAATAATAAGAAGGATTTAATTAATAAAAAAATTAATTTAGAAATTGAATCTTTACAACAAGAAGAAGAGATTATTTATAATGATTTACAATTAGAAGCGATTAAAGATGCTCTTTTAAAAAATTTATTAATTATAACTGGTGGTCCAGGAACGGGGAAAACAACCATTATTAAAGCGATTACCAAATTATATGCAAGGATTTTTAAATTATCGAAAGATGAATTAGAAGATGAAATTGCTTTACTTGCTCCCACTGGACGGGCTTCTAAAAGAATGATGGAATCCGTAGAACTTCCATCATCAACGATTCATCGTTTCTTAAAATGGAATAAAGAACAAAATAAATTTGGGGTTAATGAACATAATAAAAGTAAAGTTAAAATGGTTATTATTGATGAATTTAGTATGGTTGATACTTATCTTTTTGATAGTTTATTAAAAGGATTAAAGTATGATACTAAAATAATTATTGTTGGAGATTATCATCAATTACCTAGTGTTGGTTCAGGACAATTATTAAAAGATTTAATTGAAACAAATAAGTTTTCCTGTATTAAATTAGAAACTTTATATCGTCAACAAGAAAATAGTAATATTATAACGTTAGCGCATGATATAAATAATGGTATAATTAATACGGATTATTTTAATAAAAGTGATGATTTAACATATCTTCGATGTGATAGTTATAATTTAATTGATAAACTTACAGAACTTTGTATAACTTATAAAGATTATCCTTATAATAAATTTCAAATAATGGCGCCAATGTATAAAACAATTAATGGAATTGATAATTTAAATATGATTGTTCAAAATATTTTTAATCCTAAAGATAAAAAGAAAGAAGAAATAACAATTGGGGATACTATTTATCGTGAAGGTGATAAAGTTATTGAACTTGTTAATATGCCTGATGATAATGTTTATAATGGCGATATTGGTATTATTGATCGTATTGATACCATTAATAAAGAAATATCGGTTGATTATGATGGAAACTATGTTAAATATACGAAAAATAATTTGAAAAATTTTAAATTAGGTTATGTTATTAGTATTCATAAATCCCAAGGTAGTGAGTTTCCTGTAGTTATTATGCCCATTTTACAAGAATATAATCGGATGCTTTATCGAAAATTATTCTATACTGGCGTAACGCGTGCTAAAAGTAATTTATATCTTTTAGGTGAAGGGGAAGCAATCAAAAAAGCCATTGATAATAATTTAAGTTTAGAACGTAAAACATCACTTTTAATGATGATAAATGAGATGTATGAAGAAGTTAAATTTAATGAATAAATTTAATAAATAAGGAAATATTAATAATGTACTTCGGTACAATCATATTTTCAAAGAGGTGATATAATGAGATTTGCATCAGGTATGTTAACGGGTATGGCACTTACGATGATGGGGTGTATTGCTTATACTATTATGTTCCCTGAATCAAAAGAAGAAATGTGTCATGCGGCTAAAAAAATATCAAAAGATATGAAAAAAGACATGGAAAATATGATGTAATGCTCCTTGAGCATTAAAAAACTAAGAGTTTCAATAGAGATTCTTAGTTTTTATTTTTTATAAATTAAGACACCATCAGTAATACCTTGATCAAGAGATGGAAAAGTTAATTTTTCTAATTCTTTTTTATTAAAAGTTTTAAAAAGTAAATTATCATCTTTAAAAATACTATTTTCAGGATTATTCACATTATATAAATAATTAGCAATAATTAAGCCATCTTTATTTAGGTTATTACTTAATTGTTTTAAATATTTTTTAAAATAATCTAATCTTTTAAATCGTGAAATAAAATTAGGAATACTAGAAAGGATAATAATATCATATTTTTTCTTTAATGTTGTTGGTAAGTTTAAAATATCACTATGATAAAAAGTTAAATTATGGATTGTTTTATGATTATTAAAATAGTCTTTATCTAAAAAAGGATGAAAGTTTTTTAAAGTATTAAAACCATATTCAAAATTAGAAAAAAGTGGGGAATCAATAATAGAGTAGTCATCATTGTAATCGAAAAGAAATTGCCAAAAATCATCGATATCTTCTTCTAAATTATAAATCTTTTCAAAAATTTCATAAGTAAAACCTTTATTTTCGTAAAAGAATTTAATAAAATCTTCATAACTTAGAACTTGATAAGCACTTAGTTTTAATTCTTGATAAAATTTCGCTAAATAATTTATATCGTATGTTTCAACACTTTTGGCATTGTTCAAAAGAGATAAAAGGGCATGATCTCCAGATGAAGCAACAGTTAAAATATCTTTATCTTTTACTTTAATCTTTGATAAATATCCTTGAATATTTTCATTGGTATTTCGGTATATAAAAGAATAATTATTAAAACCATTAGCAAAAATATGACGTTTTAAATTAATAATATCGTGTGCAATATATTTATGCATAGTATCATCCCTTTAATAAATTTCTTCTTATTCTATCAAAAGATTATTATAAAGTCAAAAAAGTCATTGAAAAAAAAGTTAGAAAAAGTTATACTTATATAGTAAGGTAGGTGTTAGTATGACTTATGCTAGTATTGATTTAGGTAGTGATACAGTTAAAATAGTTGTTAGTGAGTACTGTGATAAAAAATTTAATGTTTTGGCATCTACCAATACAAGAGTTGTAGGTATTAAAAAAGGTATTATTAAAGATGAAGCGATGGTTATTAAATCCATTGAATTAGCGTTATCAGAAATTGAAAAACAATTAGGTTTTCGAATTGATAAAGCAATTGTTTCAATACCCGCTTATGACATGGATGTTAATATTTATAATAGTGAATGTGAAGTATCGGGATTAGTTTCAGGTAGTGATATTGCCACATGTTTTAAAAAAGCAATTAAGGAAAATATTAGTGATGACCGGGAAGTAGTAACGGTTTTTCCAATTGATTTTATTATTGATGATGAAGAAAAGGTAATTGATCCTAAAGGGATGGATGCTTATAAATTATCTACTAGAGTTTTAATTTCAACGCTTCCTAAGGAATTAGTATATGTTTATTTAGAACTTTTTAATAAATGTAATATTGAAGTTATTGATTTATGTTTTACAACCTTAGGAGATTTTTATCAAGCAGTTAGAAAAGAATATCAAAAAAATATTGGGGCCGTTATTAATATTGGAAGTTCAAAAACAGAAATTGCCATTTTTAATAAAGGTTTAATGATTAAAGGTGTATTATTACCAATTGGTAGTAAATTATTAGATAAAGATATTAAATATGTATATCATTTAGATGGGATTAATGCCCGTAATTTAAAGGAAAATTTTGCTCTTGCTAATAGTCAATATGCAGATAATGAAACTTTGGAATTAGTGAATTTAGAGGGAGAAAATATTGTTATATCAAGAAGAGAAATTAGTCAAATAGTCGAAGCAAGATTAGAAGAAATATTAAAAAATGTAAAAAAGTATCTAAATAACTTAACAAATAAAGAAATAAGTTATATAATTATTACAGGTGGCATAACTGATATGCCAGGTTTTAATATTATGATGGAAAATATTTTTGGTGATATTACGCATAGTGTTAATATGAATGTTTTAGGAATAAGAAGTAATCTTTATTCAACAAGTATGGGTATGATAAAATATTTACATGATAAATTAGAATTAAGAGGAATTAATTATACAATGTTTGAGCCAGTGTCTAAAAAAGACAAAAAGAAAAATATTTTAAGTGATTATGTAATTGAAAAAATAGAAGAGTATTTAAATAACAATTAAGGAGAGGGTATTATGTTATCAGGATTAGAAATGGATCAACTAGCGAAAATAAAAGTTATAGGTATCGGTGGTGGTGGCGGAAATGCCATTAATCGAATGATTGAAAGTGGTGTTAAAGGTGTCGAATTTATTGCTGCTAACACTGATTATCAAGTTTTAAAAAACTCAAAAGCCGATGTTAAAATTCAAATTGGTAAGGAGTTAACTGAAGGTTTAGGTGCTGGAGGAAGACCAGAAGTAGGTCGTGAATCAGCGGTTGAAAGCAAGAAAGAAATAGAAGATGCTCTACAAGGAGCGGATATGATATTTATTACTTGTGGAATGGGTGGTGGAACAGGAACTGGTGCAGCATCAGTTGTAGCTGAAATCGCTCAAGGGTTAGGTGCTCTAACGGTTGCCATTGTTACGAAACCATTTACTTTTGAAGGTAAAAGAAGAATGGAAAATGCCCAAGCGGGATTGGATGAATTAAAGAAACATGTTGACACATTAATTGTCATTCCAAATGATCGTTTGCGTGAAATCATTGATAAATCAACACCATTAATTGAAGCCTTTAAAGAAGTTGATAATGTTTTACGTCGTGGGGTTCAATCAATTTCAGATTTAATTGCGGTTGTTGGTTTAGTTAACCTTGACTTTGCTGATGTTAAAGCGGTTATGGAAAAATCAGGTAATGCAATTATTGGTATCGGTATTGGTATGGGTGAAGATAGAGCGGTAGAAGCAGCAAAACAAGCCGTTACTAGTCCGCTTCTTGAAACATCAATTACCGGAGCAACTGATGCTATTATTAATATTACTGGTGGCGTAAATTTAACATTATATGAAGCTGAACAAGCCGCTGAAGTTGTAAGAGCAGCAAGTAATACGGATATTAATACGATTTTTGGATCAGTAATTAATGAAAATTTAACTGATGAAGTTATTGTTACAGTTATTGCAACTGGTTTTGATAAAAATAAATCAAAAGAAGCTCTTTATGGTCCACAAACTTCAATGCCAAAAAGAACTATTAAAGATAGTGGCGTAATTGTGGATGATGATGATGATGATGGTGATTCAGAATTTGATTTTCCACCATTCTTAAAGAATAGAAATTTCTAAAATAGAACATAGTTTCTATTTTTTCTATTTTATAGATTAAAAATTAGGAGGTTTTATGAATTATCAAATAGTTTTAGATGAAACATTAAAAAAATTGGATGGTGTTCCTAGTCTTTTACTTCATGTATGCTGTGCCCCTTGTTCTAGTTATGTTTTAGAATATTTATCAAATTATTTTAAGATAACGGTCTTTTATTATAATCCTAATATTGATACGAAAGAAGAATATGAAAAACGCCGAAGTGAAAGTGAACGATTTACGAAGAATTTTAAGACAAAATATCCAGTTAAATTTGTTGGTCTTGATCATTTAAATAATGAATATGAAGATGTTATTAAAGGAATGGAATTAGAAAAAGAGGGCGGAATTCGTTGTTTTTCTTGTTATCGTCTTCGCCTAGAAAAAGCATGTTTATATGCTAAAAAGCATCATTTTGATTATTTTACAACTACTTTAACGATTTCTCCTTTAAAAAATAGTCAAAAAATTAATGAAATAGGCTATGAATTAGAAAAAAAATATGATATAAGATATCTATATTCCGATTTTAAAAAACGTGAGGGATATAAACGGAGTATTGTTTTATCCCACGAATATAACTTATATCGCCAAGATTATTGTGGATGTAAATATTCCAAAAGGGGGAATAAAGATGAAGGAAAGTATTCAAAAGTTAGTGCTATTAGCAATGAAAGCAGAATATGATAATAAAGCAATAATTGCAATAGAAAATGAATTAAAAAAAATATTTCAAACTGAAAATGTTAAATTAAATAATAATAAAAATGATTATTTAAAAAATGATAATTTTGTATATTTACCAATATATGTTGATAATAAATTACATTCTTTTTATGAAATAGAAAAAATTACTAGTTGTTTTGGAACATTAGCGCTTGATTTTCTTTCATTAGTATTAAGTCAAATGTATTCTAATATTTTAATTAATTCAAATAAAATGGAAACTAAATTTGATTTTAGTACAATGACCTATAACCGTAATAGCTTTGAAGAATTTAAAAAGAATTATAATTATCTTGATTACGAAATGATTGGTTGTGTTTTTGTTGATATTAATGAAATGAATGAAATTAATAATGAATATGGTCATTTAATTGGCGATAAAGTAATTTTAAATGTTGCAACAGTTTTAAAAGATACTTTTAAAAATAACGATGTTTATCGTGTTGGTGGCGATGAATTTATTGTAATAATAACTGATTTAGAAGAAAAAGATATTATAGATAAAGTTTCATTAATTAAAGAAATTTTAATAAATAATCAAATTGGTGTTTCAATTGGTATTAGTAGTGGTCA
>JAZULI010000225.1:0-3627 GCA_045603025.1 Bacilli bacterium | reverse complement strand
ATTTTTAGTTTTATAATAATAAGCTATTGTATCTACATATAAATAGTAATGATAATTATTATCTTTTATTTTTAAATTATAATCATGTTTATCAACAATTTTAGTTCCTTGAGGTAAATATAAACTATATCCCTCAAAATTAGTATTTGAAAATTTAGACTCATTATATAAAACACTCTCAATTATTGTATTAACACTATCATAATTAACAACTTTAATAGTACATCCTGTAATAAAAAAAACTAAGACGAGTAAAAGGACTGATAATTTTCTCATATAACCACCTACTCTATTTAATTATAACATAAAAATTAAATTAATATATATTTTTTTGTAAACTTATTCTTTTTTTGTAACTTTAACATAATAAATTAAATTATCTAATTTACTAAACTTTTCCTCATACTCAGTTTGAATATTATCAGGATATTCCGAATGATGTAAATCTAGTGAAATATCCGAAATATTATAACCATAATTAGTAAATGAAATAAGTGAATATTCAAATAAATCACGATTATCAGTTTTCATTTCAATTAACCTATTTGAAGCAAATACATTTTCATATTTAGAAAGAAAAAAATCACTAGTTAAACGTCTTTTAATATGTCTTTTTTTAGGCCATGGATCAGAAAAATTTAAAAATATTTTATCCACTTCTTTGTGGAAAACTTTTTCAATAATATTGGCATCCATTCGAATAATTTTTAGATTAGATAATTCTTCTCCATCTATTTTTTTTAAGGCAAGCGCAAGAATACTATCAAATCTCTCTATTCCTATAAAATTAATATTAGGATATCTTTTAGCATTTTCCAAAATAAATTGCCCTTTTCCCATACCTATTTCAATATAAATTGGATTATTATTATTAAATAATTGATGCCAGCACCCAATGTAATCTTCTGGTGATAAAATTATATATCTAGAATTATTAATAATATTTTCTTTATTTTTAACATTTCTTTGTCTCATATTAACTCCCATTTCATTGTACTAAATTTCGAAAATAAAGTCTATATCTTTAAACTTTATCCACATTTTTGTGGATAAAAAGTAGCAAGTTAATAAAAAACACATAAAATATTATGAAAAAGGAGAGATTATGAACAATCAAATACCCTATTTTATGAATCCTCAAGATAATTTTAATAATCCGAATAATTATAATAATGGCTTTAATATCGAATTAGATAAAATAATGAATAAATTAAATCGCCTTGAAAAAAATGTTCGTATTCTGGAAAATCGAATTATTAAATTAGAAACGAATAAGAATAATAATCTTTTCAATGATGATTTAACGGATATGTATATTGTTTAATAATAAATTATCATCGCGGAAAAACAAAATATTTGTTCCTCACTAAAAACACAAGATGATACGGAATATTTAATATCAATCACTTCCATATCATCTTTTAAAAAAACATTAATAGCTTTTTCTAAATCTGTTTCATCTTCAAAATCAAATAATTTTACTTTCATCATATCACCATTTATATAGTAATGATTTATAATGTCAAAAAAAGTTCTTTTTTAAGAACTTTTTTAATATGTGTTTATTCTATTTGATATCCATACTCCCTTGGCCGGAAAATTAATTACAGATACAGGATTAATTTGTTTTGCAATATAAGTATTCCATGATGAATACTCTTTTAAATATAAACCACGCGCTACTGAGAAATGTAAATGTGTTCCTGTTGAACAACCATCCCAAGGAGTAGACCATTTTGCACCACCCATAACACCTATTTGTGTATTTTGATCAACATAATCACCAATTGATACCATAACTTTTGCCAAATGAAAATAACTAGTCGTATAATGAACACCATTTATATTATGATGAATATAAAGCATATTTCCACCACAACTTGCCTTCCATGTTATTCCGGCAACAGTTCCAGGAGCTGGCGAATAAACTTCAGTAGAACCACCAGATAAATCAATTCCATTATGGAATTTAGTACCACTTCCAAGTGGATTACTACGCCAACCAAAACTACTTGTAATCCGACCACTAACAATTGGTCTTATCATTCTTCCACTATAGGGAATGCTTCCACAAGTAGAAAGATCTTGATCATCCGTACAACCAAGGACTTTTTCATAATGCTCAATTGTTTTCTTTTGTAAATTAATCTCATCGTTAATATCTCCAGCTATTTCAACAGCATCATCTAATTTATCACCAAGTTTTACTAATTCACCACGTAAATTTTCTTGTTCACTATCTAATGTTTTTATTTCAGTGTCTAACTCTTCTTTTTTGGCAAGATGTTCTTGTACCGTATTATTATAATCTTCAATCAAATCACTATTATATTCAACTAATTGTTCAGAAATAGCTGTTCTAAAAATTAGATCCGTAATACTTTGGGCTCCAAAAATATATTCTAAATACGCATTATTACTATCGGTAACTTGTAAAAAAGCAAAAATATCTTTTATTTCATCATTTTTTTCTTCACTCTTAGCTTCTAAAACTTCTATTTCATCAGTTAATTTTCGAATATTATTTTCACTATCTTTAATTAAACCTGTAATCTTATCAATTCTTGTATTAATGGTCGCCATTTCTTGTTCAGTCAATTTTTTCTTTGAATCCGCTTCTGCCTTTTCCTTTTGTAAAGCCGCTAATTCATTTTTTAAATCACGTAACGTCTTGGCATCAGAATCAATAACCCCAAATGAAAAAATCATAGAAAAAATTAAAAACAATGTTAATATCTTTTTCATATAACCATATCCTTCATAATGATTATAACACAAAATAAATATATTTTTTAATATTTTTGCAATTTTATGTAAATTTCACATAAATTACAAAAAAAGACTTTCAAACGAAAGCCTAATTTTTATTATTTTTCAATTTTTGAAACTACACCAGCACCAACAGTTCTTCCACCTTCACGGATTGAGAATTTAGTTCCTTGTTCAAGTGCGATTGGGTGAATTAATTCAACATGGATGTTAACATTATCACCTGGCATAACCATTTCAGTACCTTCTGGTAATTGGATAACACCAGTTACGTCAGTTGTACGGAAATAGAATTGAGGACGATAGTTAGCAAAGAATGGAGTATGACGTCCACCTTCTTCTTTACTCAATACATAAACTTCTGCATCAAATATAGTATGAGGTGTAACGCTTCCTGGTTTAGCTAAAACTTGTCCACGTTCAACTTCTTCACGAGAAATACCACGAAGTAATACTCCAGCGTTATCTCCAGCTTCAGCATAATCTAATTGTTTACGGAACATTTCAATTCCAGTAACAACTGTTTTCTTAGTTTCTTTAATACCAACGATTTCAACTTCATCGTTAAGTTTTAATTGTCCACGTTCAACACGTCCTGTAACAACAGTACCACGTCCTGTAATTGTGAATACATCTTCAATACTCATTAAGAATGGTTTTGTATTATCACGTTCAGGAGTTGGAATATATTCATCAACTGCGTTCATTAATTCATCGATAGCTTCTACATATTTAGCATCTCCTTCAAGAGCTTTTAATGCAGAACCACGAATAATTGGAGTATTATCTCCATCGAAATCATATTCAGATAATAAATCACGAATTTCCATTTCAACTAATTCTAATAATTCTTCATCA
>JAZULI010000224.1:0-4600 GCA_045603025.1 Bacilli bacterium | reverse complement strand
TGATTGAATTAGTTTGATATCATTATATTGTTTTCTAATTTCATTTTTGAGTCCATTTTTATTTATTTGCCAATTATTATAGTTGCTAATGGCATTTAGATGTTCTAAATTTTTTAATAATATATCTAGAGGTAATTTAGCATTGTAACCAATACCAATCATATATTCTAATGATATATTATCTAAAATTTGAATTTCATCACTCATTCTTTTATAACCACCAAATTTTCTTACTGGTAACTCTTTTAATATTCTTGGATTTAAGATAATAATGGGTGTAGTCTGATCATTAATAAATTCTTTAAAAGCGTTTTCATGATCAATTGTAATACAGTAATTTTTATATTCTTCATATAAACGATGATTATTAGGATGAAAGCATATAGATACGGCATCCATACCTTGCCATGAAATTGCTTCTCTTTCGAATGGTTTCCCATTTTTTTCTCTTAGATTTCTATTTGTTAAAATTTTTCCATCATTAAGAATACTTTCTAAAATTTCCGATGATTTAATAGACCAACCATCTCTTATTACATGAAAAAGATATTCATTAATTTTTAAATTTTTCATATTCCCCTCATTTGTCGCTTATTATATCATTTTTTCTTTAAAAAGTAAAGAATTATGGTATTTACACTGTTCTATAATTCAGTCCTAAATATAATATAGTAGGAGGTGTAAATGAGAAACTATTTAATTTATCCAACCAAGAAAATGTATATATCACAGTCTTATACAGGAAGTTATTCCCATAATAAAAGTAGTGAAGGTAATCCTAAAGATTATCCAATTGATGAAAGTTGTGGTGGTAGTGGTCGGGATTATTTCTATTGTCCATGCGATGAAATGATTATTAAAAAGATATATGGAGTAGGGGCGAGTGGAACTAATACTATTTGGATGGAATCAGTAAAAGAAGTAGTTCTAGCCAATAATAAAGAAAGTTTTGTAACTATTATGGTAACTCATCCCAATGATGATACATTAAAAAATATTAAAGTAGGGGATAAGTTTATCCGAGGACAAGCGATGTTTTTAGAAGGTAGTGATGGTAATGCAACAGGAAATCATTTTCATATATCGGTTAGTGCATCGAAATATGTAAGTCCTGGTTGGCAAGAAAATAATAAAGGAACCTGGGTTATAACTGGGAATCCTATAAAACCGGAAGATGCCTTTTGGTTAGATGATGAATTTACCGAAGTTATCAACAGCAGAGGTTTGAACTTTAAAAAGTTGGTTAAGACAATTGGAAATACTGTATTAAGAAATGAAAATGTAGATCAGATAGAAGTTTTAGTAAACAATTTAAGAGTACGACAAGTTTCCAATGGAAAAATTTTAGGTTATGCTAATCTGGGTATTTATAATGTTTTAAATATTGAAGAGCGTGATGATTATATTTGGTATGAAATTGATAATGATATGTGGATTGCATCTAATGATGGTGATTGGACTATTTTTTATCCCAAAGAAGAAATAGTTGAAGAAGATGATGAAGAAGAAATAGTTGAAGAAGATAACGATGAAGAAGATATAGAAAAAGTTAATATTTTTGTAAGAATTTGGCGGTTTATTTTAAATTTATTTAGGTAATAAAAAAGTTTAAATAGGATTAACGTGAATTAAAACTCGTTCAATCTTTTTAAACTTTTTTTCAATACTTTTTTCAATTTTATCAATAATATTGTGACTTTCAAAAGTTGTTTTGTTACCATCAATATTAATTATTAAAACAATAACATATTTATATCCTATTGGAATGGTATAAATATTTTCAATGTCTTTAACATCATTATTTTTTAAAACTTCATTAATTATTTTTTCTTTAGTTTTTAAATCAATTGATTCATCCATTAAGACTTTATAACTTTCAATAAAAATCTTTAATCCGGTAATAAAAATCCAAATTGATATAAAAATACCGATTATACCATCAAAATAATATAAATTATATTTACTTAAAATAATAGCAATTAGTGTGCCTAAGGTTAAAAACATATCATTGCGATGATCATTCATATTCGCTTTAATTAGTAAATTTTGATTCTTTTTATAATAATATTTGGCATATAAATACATAAATAATTTAGTTATGATAGTCACAATACAAATAATTAGTAATTTATGTGAATATATTAAATGATTATTTATAAAAATTGATTGTATAGAATTAATAGTACTAATAATAGCAATATACATCATGGCAATGGAAATTAAAAATGAAAATATGTATTCAGCTTTTCCATGACCAAAATTATGACTTTCATCATGAGGATTACTAGCGATTTTATTACCAATGTAAGTCATTATTGAAGAAAAGATATCTCCAGCTGAATTAAGACTATCAGCAATCATTGCTTGGCTTTTACTTAGATATCCAATAACTCCTTTAATAATTAAGAGAAAAATATTACCTATTATTCCTAAAATACTTACTTTTCTTGTTTCTTTATAACGCATAATTCACCTTTATAAATCATTAATTTTCGCAATTGTTCTTACTAATACTTTGGCAACTTTTTCACTAGCATCTTTTAAGAATTTATCAAAATCAAGTTGATTATTATTGTTTGGGACATCAGAAATACTTCTTATAACAATAAAGGGTATTCCGGATAAAAAACACACTTGGGCAATACTAGCACCTTCCATTTCCACACAAAAAGCGTCAAATTTAGTTTTAATCTTCTCAGCCATTTTGGGATCAGTACAGAAAATATCTCCTGATGCAATAACACCTTCTTTTAAAATAATATTATCGGTACAACTTTTTTTAAATAATTCTCTTAAATATTTATCTGTTTCAATAAATTGCCCAACGCCAGTAATATATCCTTTTGGATGACCAAAACTAGTTATATCAAAATCATGTTGAACAAGTTTCGTACCGATTACAATATCCCCAATTGCAAGATTTTTATTAATTCCAGCGGCAACCCCAATATTTATTACATAATCAACATCCATATTATCAATTAGAATTTGACAAGCTCTTGCAGCATTAACTTTTCCAATCCCTGATAATACTAAAATACATTCTTGATTACTTATTAATCCTTCATAAAATAATAAATCAAATATTTTAATTTCTTTTTTATTCTTTAAATATGGAATTAATTCGTTTAATTCTTCATTCATCGCTAAAATAATACCTATTTTTCCCATTATACACCTCAAAATTATTATATCATTTTTTCGTAATTAAGTCTTTATTTTGTAATTAATCGATAAAATAAATCAGGGTATGCACTAACAAAGGTTAGTTTATTTAATAAAATATTTTTAGTAATATTTGGATTTTTATTAAAATAATCATTAATAATCGCTAAATCATTTGATGAAAAAGATGATATCATTATTTCTTTACCCTTTTTTAGTTGTTCATCAATTATTAAAGCATCAATCATTGTAGGAGGAATAATATAAAAATCAACATCAGAATAATTTAGATTATCTCCTAGAATAATTAAACCTTTTTTTCTATTTAAAATAATTCTTCGAATAAATTGTAATAAGTATTCACTAAAAGTACAAAAAGATAATTTTAAATCCGGAAATTTTTTAATAATATTATTAACTAAATTAATATATTCACTATTTTGTTCATTAATATATTGAACTGATTCATTACTTAAAGTTACCTGATATAATGGATAAATATTAATAATAATTCTTTTTTGAAATCTTTTTATTTTTTCTAAGAAATCTTCTAATTTGATAATGGCACTATTTTGTAATTCTTTAAAGGTATTACTTTGAAAAATTTCGGTTTTATTATTTCCTGTTATTTGATCATCAAAAACAACAATTTCCTTATCTTTAGTCATAATAATTGGAATAATTAAACCATCAACATATGAATAATTTCTTGCACCTTCTAAAAATTCCTCATACGTTATTAAATTATTTTTATATGTTATTATTGTCATAAATTCACCATTAAATTATATGTTTTCTTTTATAAAATGTCTCTATTATTTGCATTTTTTTGTTATTTATGGTATAATGTAAGCATCATTTGGGGGGATAGTGTGGATAATTTGAAAATATATAATCTATCTAATAATGAAACTTATATTTTAATGAAAGGGATATTTGATAATTGTAAAATATCTAATTGGTCTGGTGGTATGAAAAATGATTTTCATCATAATACTGCATATTCCAAAATGCAAATGTTAGTTAAGCACGGAATATTATCTATTGATGCTTCAATCCGTGAAGGTCTTTATGAAACAAGAGAACAAGCTCCAAGTAATTTAAATGGTCGAGAATATATATCCGTTTCTGGAGAATTTTGTAGTTATGATAATGATTTTTTATATGATCATGATAAATCATATTTAGCTAATTTTGTTATTGATAGTGATATTAGAAAAGAACGAACTATTTTAAGGGATGATTCTCATTATGGTAATGAATATTTAATTTATGACAGTATTAAAAGAGATTATATTAAAGCGATTGAAATACGTTTACTTAAATTAGTTTCCTTAATTAAGAATAGTGATGAGAAAAGTAAATATATTGAATACTATAATTATTTAATTGATTGTATTAAGTATATGGTGGATAATAATATTAATATTCCTCT
>JAZULI010000223.1:0-5027 GCA_045603025.1 Bacilli bacterium | reverse complement strand
GAAATTATTAATATTATTAGTACATTTATTATTAGTTTTATTATAATATTTTTTATGACTTTCTTAATTGATTATATAGTAACAGAGTTAATGGTTAAACAAAAACATAAAAAACAACATAAAGAAGGTGATTTATATAAAAATCGTAGGGTTGTCAAAGGAAAAAATAAAGAAAATATCCCAAATAAAAAAAGAGAATAGTTATTTTTGTGAATTTCGTCTTAATAGTTATGATAAATTTTTAGAGTTAGAAGATCCTAATTATGGTCCTAAATATAATATTGACTATAATAAAATAATTTATTATAAAGGAGAGAATGATGATTTAAAAAATGATTGGAATAATATTTCATGTGATATAAAAGATGAATTTTCTTCTTTAGGAGTAATTGATAGTGAAAAACATATGGATGGTATTGGGGTTCAATATGAAAGTGAAATGATTTATCATAATATGTTAAAAGAATTAGAAGATAAGAAAGTTATTTTTACTTCAATAGATGATGCTATCAAAAATTATCCAGATTTAGTAAAAAAATACTTTGGTAAACTTGTTAGTCCTAGTGATAATAAATTTGCAGCTTTAAATTCTTGTGTGTTTTCGGGGGGGAGTTTTATTTATATTCCCAAAAATACTAAGTTAGATCGGCCTTTACAAAGTTATTTTAGAATTAATTCTAAGAATATGGGACAATTTGAACGTACATTGATTATTGTTGATGATAATAGTGAACTTCATTATATTGAAGGATGTACAGCTAAAGAATATACTGATTCTAGTTTACATGCAGCGGTTGTTGAAATATTTGTTGGTAAAAATAGTATTTGTCGTTATTCAACAATTCAAAATTGGGCTAATAATGTGAATAATTTAGTTACTAAGAGAGCATTAGTTGAAGAAAATGGAGTTATGGAGTGGATTGATGGCAATATTGGAAGTAATATTACAATGAAATATCCGGCTTGTATTTTAAAAGGTGATAATGCTAGTGGTACCTGTATTACAATTAGCGTAGCAACCCATAATCAAAATCAAGATACTGGGGCTAGAATGATTCATATAGGAAAAAATACTAAAAGCAAAATAATTTCTAAATCTATCGCTAGTTCAGGAGGTAATGCAACTTATCGTGGAAAAGTTTTAATTAAAAAGAGTGCTAGTAATAGTGAAAGTTTAGTAAAATGTGATTCTTTAATTTTAGATAGTGATTCCAAAAGTGATACCTATCCAGTTAATATTAATCTCTCAAATAGTAGTAATATTATTCATGAAGCTACAGTTTCTAAGATTAGTGAAGATAATATTCTTTATTTAATGAGTAGAGGTATAAATAGAGAAAGTGCTATTCAATTAATTATTTTAGGTTTTATTGATCGTTTTAAAAAAGAATTACCCATGGAATATGCAGTAGAACTTAATCAACTTATAAAAAACACATTGTAAAATTGTGTAAAATTTTAATTTATAAAATAGTCTTCAAATAGAGATATTAATTGATAAAATAAATCAATTTATAAAATTCTATTTGGAGATTTTTCTTTTTCTTTAAACTTATAAAATAATTTGTTAAATTCAAGCATTTTGCAATATTTTACTTGATAAATTATAGTGAGTTTGAAAGGAGGAAAAATGATGAATACAGTTATGTTAGTAGGACGTCTTGCGCAAGAACCAGAAGTTAGAACAACCGAAACAGGTAAGGAAGTAATTAGAATTTCAATAGCCGTAAATCGCGGATTTAAAAATCCAGATGGCATATATGAAACAGATTTTATTGATTGCATTTTATGGGATGGACTTGCAAAAAATATGAGTGATTATTGTAAAAAAGGTGATACTGTAGGTGTACGTGGAAGATTGCAAGTTAGTCACTACGAAAAAGATGGTCAAAAAATGAAACATGTAGATGTAATAGTAGAAAAACTTACATTTTTATCAAGTAAGAGAGCAGATGAGTAATCTGTTTTCTTTTTTATAAAACCTATTAAATTGGATAGAATAAATATGGTGAATAATAAATTAAAATTAATGTAAAAAATAATTGACAACGAAAGATGATAAATGATATTATAAATTTAGTCATTTGGAGTAGTACTCAAGAGGCTGAAGAGGCTCCCCTGCTAAGGGAGTAGATCGGGTTAAACTGGTGCGAGGGTTCAAATCCCTCCTGCTCCGCCATAATGATTATTACCTTGAATATTCAAGGTTTTTCTTTTGCTAAAAAAATTGAAATTCCTACTAATTTGTTAGTGGTATTTTTTGTATGATTATGTTATTATATTGGTGGATGTGATTATATGGTTATAAGTAGTTTAGATAATAGGAAAATAAAATTAATTAATAGTTTAAAATTGTCTAAAAAGAGAAAAGAATATCAACGTTTTATTGTTGAAGGAATGCATTTAATTGAGGAAGCATATAAATCAGGATATTTAGAAGAAATTTACTTATTAGAAAATGAAGAACTAGGATTTGATTGTAATTTAGATATTACTTATGTTACTTACGAGGTTATGCAAAAGATAACAAGTCTTAATACACCTACTAATGTTTTAGGCATATGTATAATGAAATATGAACATGAGATTATTGGTGATAGAATTTTAATTTTAGATAATATACAAGATCCTGGTAATTTGGGAACAATTATAAGAAGTGCTTGTGCATTTTCTATTGATACAATTGTTTTGTCGCCAAATAGTGTTGATTTATATAATGAAAAAGTAATACGAAGTACACAGGGGATGATATTTAAAATCAATATCATAGTGAATGATATAAAACAGATTATATCTTATTTAAAAAATAATGATTACTTAATTTTTGGAACTGATGTATCTCATGGTATTGATGTTAAAAATATTAGTCCAACAAAATTCGGATTAATTATGGGGAATGAAGGAAGTGGATTAAGTCCTGAAATTAAAAATATGTGTGATAAAAATTTATATATAAAAATGAATAAGGATTGTGAAAGTTTGAATGTAGCTGTAGCGGCTAGTATTCTTTTATATGAATTAGGTGCAAATAATGAATAGAATAGTTTTAGGAAAGTATGTAAATACGCATGGAATAAAGGGCGAAATAAGGTTAAAATCAAATTTTTTATATAAGGAGAAAGTTTTTAAAATAGGTAATGAAATAATCATTGATAAACCATATATAATAAATAGTTATCGCATTCACAAAGGTTATGATATGGTAACTTTAAAAGGAATTCATTCAATTAATGATATTATTGGATTAAAGGGTAGTTTAGTCTATATTGATCGTGATAAATATTTAGATGAAAGTGAATATCTAGATAGTGATTTAATTGGTTTTAAAGTATATTGTGATAATAAATTTATAGGAAATATTACTGATATACGTGAATTAAGTAGAAATAAAAAACTAATTGAAATTAATAATAAATTAATACCATTTGAATTAATAATAAATGTTGATATTAAAAATAAAATAGTTAATATTAATTATTTGGAAGGATTGATATAATGAGAATAGATATTTTAACACTTTTTCCTTCAATGTTTGATGGAATATTAAGTGAGTCAATTATAAAAAGAGCAATTAATGAGCAGAAAATTGAAGTTAATATTATTGATTTTCGTGAATATTCTCTTGATCCACATAAAAAAGTCGATGATACTCCATATGGGGGAGGAGCAGGAATGGTTTTGATGTGCCAACCTATTTTTGATTGTGTTAATTCATTAAAAAAAGATAATTCGAAAGTAATTATGATGACTCCTGATGGTGTCGTTTATAATCAAAAGGTGGCTTATGATTTATCAAAAGAAAAACATTTAATAATTATTTGTGGTCACTATGAAGGATTTGATGAACGAATTAGAAGTATTTGTGATTTAGAGATTAGTATTGGTGATTATGTTTTAACTGGTGGTGAAATACCAAGTATGGTTATTTTAGATAGTGTATCTCGATTAGTAACGGGTGTTATTAACACTGAAAGTCATGAAAATGATTCGTTTAATAATAATTTATTGGATTATCCTACTTATACTAAACCTAGAATTTATAATGGAATGGAAGTACCAGATGTGTTATTATCAGGAAATCATAAAAAAATTCAGGAGTTTAGATATCAACAACAATTAGAGAAAACTAAAATGCGTCGTGGGGATTTATTGGGTGATGGTTATGAAAAATAAACTAAATTATTTAATTGTAAAAGATAATTCAAATAAAGAAATTGCATATTTTGAAGGAAACAAAATAGAAGGATATGAATTAGTAAAGAATAAAAAGAAGATTATAAATGGTTTTAATATAAATAAAATGATTATTGTTAATGATATATTTATTGAGAAAGTTATTAACAAAAAAGTGGAAAAAAAGTTTAAATCATTATTAGAGCTAGTTGTCAGTGTATGTGAGGGTGATGAAGATCCTGGCAGTGCTATGTTGTTTTCATTGAATGAAGTAGAAAAATTCAAGAGATTTATAATAAATCAGTATGCAAAGTATATGAATAAAAAGCAATTGGAAAATCTAGATAAAAAAGTAAAATTAGTTGAAAATGAAATAAAAATGCGGGTATATCAATACAATCAAAAAAATGATGAAAAAGATTATGAGGAAAAAAATAATCATAGAAAGAGATAATTATTGATTTTATTTAAATTTTATGATAATTTATAGAAATGAGGGTGATTTTATGAAAATATTCTTTTTGATTATAGCAATATTGTTAATTATTATTGTTTTATTACAAAGCGGAAAGGCTGAGGCAGCTAGTCAAATTATTAGTGGTGGTAATTTAGATTTATTTAACAAAAGAAAAGAACGTGGAAGTGAATTATTTATAAGTCGATTTACTTTTGTATTAGGATTATTATTTTTCTTATTAACATTAATAATGGATTTTATGTAAACATCGGAAGATGTTTTTTTGTAAGAGGGTAGTAAAAATTATAATGATAGGAAAGACTAAATATTTTAGGGTTTTTAATAGTAAAATTGAAATTGTTTATAATCATAATTAATAAATAGGTATGATATAAAT
>JAZULI010000222.1:0-1977 GCA_045603025.1 Bacilli bacterium | reverse complement strand
TTAGTCAATTTTAAATATATTTCTTCAAGTGGCAAATCATATAATATATGTTTTTCGCCATTCATATAAAAATGTAATTGTGCCATATTAATCACCTACATAAATTTTAACACAAAAAATAAAAAAAATCAGTTTTTTTACTGATTTTCTCCGTTTAAATTATTTGTTTGGTTTGTTTGTGAAAATTTATCAATTCCATTTGTAAAACCATCTACTAATTGATTAAATTTTTTCAAGTTCTCTGATAATGCTTTTTTGTCTTTTTCGAATTGGGCTTTTTCTAATCTTAATTGTTCTCTTTCTTCATCTAGCTTATTTTTGCGTAATACTAATTTTTCTTCAATACTAGCGATTTCTTGTTTTTCTTTTTCAAATGATGCAGCATGTTCTTGTTGAAGTTGAGCAATTTTTTCTATTTCAATTTTACGATATTCAACAAACTCATTTTTTTCATTTTCAAATTGAGATTGTAAAGTTTGAAGTTCAAAAATACGAGCTTCTACTTCAGTTTTTTGTTCTTTTAATTTAACATAAACTTCATTTTTATAATCCTCAATTTCTTGTAAAGCTTGTTTTTTAGCCTCTTCTTGTTCGGCAGTTAATTTTAATAATTCATTATATTTTTCATCAATTTGTCTTCTAAGTTCAAGATTTTGATTAAAAATATTTGAAGCTTCTTGCGCATTTTTAGAAGCTTTATCAAATAAGGCATCTAAATTCGCATCATTAGCTATAGCATCTATATCTTCTAATTCTGGTTTAATTTCAATTGGAAATTCATCTTCAGAAGTAATTTCATCTAAGTTTAGATCATCTTCTGTTTCTTCAACTTTTGGTTCAAATGTTTCTTCTTCTACTTCTTCAACCACTGGTTCAAATGTTTCTTCTTCTACTTCTTCAACTGCTGGTTCAAATGTTTCTTCTACTTCTTCAACTTCTGGTTCAAAAGTTTCTTCTTCTACTTCTTCAACTACTGGTTCAAAAGTTTCTTCTTCTACTTCTTCAACCACTGGTTCAAATGTTTCTTCTACTTCTTCAACCACTGGTTCAAATGTTTCTTCTATTTCTTCAACCATTGGTTCAATTTCTTCAATTTTTATCTCTTCTAAATCTTCATCATCAATATCTACTGTTATTGGTGTAAGTTCTTCAAGATTAACATTTTCAACAATTGGTTCTTCTACTGAAAAATCATCATCTAAATTTATAAATTCAGAATCATCAACTGAGTCTTTAAAGTTATCGTCTAAGTTCACTTCTTCTATAAAACTTTCCTTCTCAGCTGAACTTATCATTTTTTCTAATTCCTCTAATTCTTGTGTAGAATAATTTGAAATTATTGGTGTTGCGCCTGTTTCAGAAATATCACCAATTAAGCTTTCAAATGAAATACCACCACTACTTGTAGAATCAGAAATATTTAATTCCTCATCATCTAATAATTGAAAATCATCATCAATTAATCCAAATTCTACATTCTCTTCAATTTTTTTCATAACACACCTCATTCATCTTTTTTAGCATTTTTAAATTCTAAATTAAATTGTTCAATTAATTTTTTTAATTTAGCAAAGCCTTTTTCCAATTCATTATTTTCAAATTTAATTCTTTTTTCTTCTTGTTCTTTATAACGATTAAATTGTTCTTTTTCAGTTTCAAAAACACTTCTTGAAAAATTGATTTCTTGTTCTTTTAAAGCATTACGATTATCAATTTCATCACGATATTCTGCTAATTCATTCTTTTCTTCATCAATTTGTTGTTTTGCTTCACTTAACATATTATTAATTTTTTCTTCTTCGTTTATTAATTGTTCTAACTTAGCATTATATTCATTTTCTTTTAAAATTGTAAATTCTTTGATATTTTCTTTTTCTTTATTCATGCGCTCATTATGAGTTTTCATTTTCTTTTCAAATTTAGTTTTTTCTTTTTCTAATTTCTTTTGTTCCGCTTGAATTTTTTTATCTTCAAGTT
>JAZULI010000221.1:0-2854 GCA_045603025.1 Bacilli bacterium | reverse complement strand
AGAACACTATTTTAAAAAAACTGCTTTCATTATAGAAAACAGTTTTTAATTATTTAAACAATAACATTATTAGAACAACCAAAGCCATAATTAAACGATACCACATAAAGATATTATAATCATGATTCTTAATATATTTTAGTAAAAATTTAATACATAATAAGCCTGATATAAAACTTACTAAAACACCAATAATAAATACTTTTAAATCATAAGTAATTAATGCAATCATTTCCCCTTTTAATACTTTTATTACAACAGCACCTAAAACAACGGGAGCTGATAGATAAAAAGAAAATTTAGCCGCATCACTTCGATTAAATTTTAAAACACGCGCTGCTGAAATAGTTGTTCCACTTCGAGAAAATCCTGGAACTAAAGCACATACTTGGGCACATCCAATAATCAAAGCATCTTTAAACTTCATATCATTAAATGTACGATTTGTTTTACTTAATTTATCACAGTAATTAATAATAATACCCATAATAGCAAGAGTACATGCTATTAAAATGAAGTTCCCACGAAGAACACTATCAATCATATCTTCAAATAATAAACCAAATACCGCTGCTGGAATGGTTGCAACAACAATAAACCATAACATTTTACCATCAGGATCTTTCGTTCCTTTAGTTATTCCCTTAATAAACATTTTTAAGAAATCTTTAAAGAAATAGACAATTATTGCAAGTAGCGTTCCAAAATGAAGAGCAATATCAAAACTCATTTCAAATTCTCCAGTAACAAATGTACCAATACCAAAAATATCTCTAAAAATGATTAAATGAGCCGAACTTGAAATTGGTAAAAATTCCGCAATTCCTTGCACTATTCCTAAAATTATTGTTTGTATAATTTCCATAAATACCTCCAAATACTACATTTTATACAATTCATATTGATTATAGCACATATCTACTTAATTAACACTATTTTATTTTAAAAAAATAAGTTATAATTAATTTAGGTGATGTATGAAAACTATTGTTGATAATCAAACATGCGAATTAATTATTAATAAATCTAAATTTATTGGTTATTTATACAAAGTAAATAATCAAGATGAAATAAATAATATTTTAAAAGAACTAAAAGAAAAATATCATGATGCTACTCATATATGTTATGGATATTCCCTTTTAAATAGTAAAAAAGCCTATGATGATGGTGAACCATCAGGAACAGCAGGTATCCCTATTTTAGAAGTTTTAAATAAACATGAATTAGTTAATGTTATTGGTATTGTTATAAGATATTTTGGTGGTATAAAATTAGGAAATGGTGGTTTAATTAGAGCTTATTCTAATACTATTAGAAATACTTTAGAAAAAACGGAAATTAAAGAATTAAAAAAAGGCTATTTAATTAAATTAAGTTTTGATTATACTATAAATAATTTAATTAATAATTTACTAGAAAATAATCAAGTAATGGAAAAAGAATTTAATGAACAAATTACCATGATTGTTAAATCTGATGAATTTCTATTAAAAAAACTAGATAACATTAACCAAAAATACGAAATAATTAAAGAAATTTATTTATAAAAAAATGTTACTTATATAAATCAAAAGTAACATTTTTAATTGTACCATTTTTTAAATCATTAATAACTATTGTATAAACCTTTTCATAATCAGTAACCCCGCCTTTTAATAATGCCCCTCTTTTTTTACCAATTATATCATAAGTTTCACATAAATCATTTACATCAATATCTAATATTCCATATTTATCTTTTAAAATATGGGGATAATTTTTATTTAAGAATAACAAAATATACTTAGCAATATCTTCTTTATCAAGAATTTCTTCTTTAATTGAGGTTAAACTAGCCAGATTATATCCAACTACTTCATCATTAATTTTCGGCCATAAAATACCCGGTGAATCTAATAATTCAATATCTTTATTTAAACGAATCCAAGATAAACTTTTCGTAACCCCCGCTTGATTACCAGTTTTAGCAACATTTCTGCCAGCTAATCGGTTAATTAACGTAGATTTTCCAACATTAGGAACACCAACTACTAAAGCTCGATAACTTCTTTTAGCAAGTCCTTTTAACTCACGTTTTTTATTTAAATCAAAAAGAAGTTCATTTGTTAAAGAAATTATTTCTTTATTAATATTGCCATTATTTTTTAAATCAACGGTTAATACTTTATATTCTTTTTTATAATCATTAATAAATTTATCCGTAACAATTTTATCACATAAGTCATATTTAGTTACAATTATAATTTTTGGTTTATCTTTAATAAGATCATCTAAATCCACTATTCTACTAGAATATGGCATTCTAGCATCAATAACTTCATAAACAATATCAATTAATTCTATTTTTTCTTTAATTTCCCTTTTGGTTTTAGCCATATGGCCTGGGTACCAGTTGATACTTGTTTTTGAGAACGATTTTTCTACATTTTCCATAATTTTCACTTCCTTTTAAAGTAAATTACTCAATTATTATATCATAAATTTATTAATTATTTAATTCATATTGTTGTAAAAAATCATAAATATATTTCACTTCATTTACATATTTTTTAGAACCATTATATTCATACAATACCTTTTCAATTTTTCTATCTCTTTTCATAGTTTTAGGTAATTGTACATAACAACTCTCTATAATATCAAAACCTTTTTTTATAGATTCTTCATCTGAAATATATTTATCTGTCCTAACTTGCATTATACCTAAAGTTGCACTTTTAAAGAAAAGTAATTTTATATATTCAATTTTTCTCACAAACCAAGGTCTATTATAGTTTTCAAATATCATAATTGCATAAGTTAGATATCTTAAATTAATATTACCAGCAATAATATAATCATACTTTTTCTT
>JAZULI010000220.1:0-5032 GCA_045603025.1 Bacilli bacterium | reverse complement strand
AATTCAACTTACAATTCTAAAAAAATGTCAAAATATAAGAGTTAACAATTTAAATTGTTGAAAACTTAAAAAAATCATGATAAGCTTAAATTAAGGAGTCTATAATGAATAGAAAAAAAATATTTTTAATCATTGGGGGATGTGTTGCCATCATAATAGTTGCTTTATTAATTATTTTATTTTTCAGCAACCAAGAATTTAATAGTTCGGGTGGTACAAATGATAAAAAAATAAAAGAAGATATAAAAAAGGATGATGAATTAGGAAAAGTTCTTACTAATTTAAATTCAAATTTTAAGTTAGAAAAAAAAGAAAAAACCAAAAACTTCACTTATGAATTTACTTTAAACAATGAACGAAAAATATTAAAATTTAAAAATGTAATTTTAAATAATGATAAAAGTCCAGCAAAAATCGACATGTATATTGATAATGTACAAATCAATATTATGGATATAGTAAATAATTCTATTGTAAGAATACCAACATCAATTATTCCTGTATTCTATATTTTAGGTGAAAAAAATGATGAAGTTTTATTAATAGAAATTTTAACAAATGACTCATTATTAACTAATAAAATTTATATAGCAGTTAATAATGATGGTGAAGTTAGAAATTCGTTTGGTGGTTTAGCAAATAATGATGTCTCACAAGAAGAATTCTTAAATGCAATATCAAAAGGAAAACTGATTTATGATCATCGTATTAATATAAACGAATCTAAAGATATTTGTAATTGCGAAGAATTAAAAAAAGGCAAAGCATTAAATATTGTGTTATCTGAAAAAAGAACATTCTCAGTATTAAAATCAAGTTTAATAATGGATTCAAGTAGCGAATACAAATGTTCTAATTATTGTAAATAAAAAAAGTATTAAATCATTTCTAATACTTTTTTTTATTATAATCTATTAAAAAAATCTCTTACGAGACTAAAATACAACCTGGTGACCAGTACGGGATTCGGACCCGTGAATGCCGCCGTGAAAGGGCGGTGTGTTAAGCCACTTCACCAACTGGCCAAAAAAAAATAAAAATGGCGCCTCAACTAGGACTTGAACCTAGGACCCCTTGATTAACAGTCAAGTGCTCTAACCAACTGAGCTATTGAGGCATATATAATGGTGGGCCTGGATGGACTTGAACCAACGACCTTTCGCTTATCAGACGAACGCTCTAACCACCTGAGCTACAAGCCCATAACAAACAATTACTTAAATATCTTACTATAAAAATATTATTTATGCAAGAGTTTTTTAACATAATTTACATATTTTTTAAAAATGGTGTCCGGCTAGGGATTCGAACCCTAGACCCACTGATTAAGAGTCAGTTGCTCTACCAACTGAGCTAGCCAGACAAATCAAATCAAGCAATAATATTGTATATTAAATTATTGCTTGATGTCAATATTTTTAAGTTAATTTATCAAATTCAATTTATCTAATTGATGTAATTTCTACTTGATATACACCATTAGGACTTAATACATCAACTATTTCCCCTACACGGCGATTAAGTACTGCTTTAGCAATAGGACTCTCATTAGAAATCTTAAAAGCAAAAGGATCTGCTTCTTGACTACCAACTATTTGATATTCTTCAAATTCATCTTCAGAAACATATTTAATTTCAACAGTATTACCAATATTTACTTTACTATTATCTTGTTTACTTTCATCAATAATTTCAACATTTTCTAATAACTTTTCAAGTTGCGCAATACGGCCTTCAATTTCAGCTTGTTCATTACGAGCAGCATCATATTCAGCATTTTCTGATAAATCTCCTAATGCCCTTGCATCTTTAATGGCCTTAATATTTTCTGGTCTTTTAACATTTATTAAATTATCTAATTCATTTTTTAACTCTTCATATCCTTGTTCAGTTAACAAAGTTTTAGTTTTTTCCATTTTGCACCTCTTCCCAAAATATAATCAACATTATATAATAAATATTTTAAAAAGTCAATATTAATCCTTAATTAGGTTGTAACACTTAATTAAATATTCATCAGTCATTCCAGCGATAAAATCAACAACTTTCCTTTTATTAGATGTTTCTTCTTGATACTTGCTACTCATTTTAGATAAAAACTGTTTATTTATTTCACTATCAAGATTATTATTTTCAATATCTTTTAAATAATGACTAAATAAAGTATTAAATACTAATTCATAGTATGCAATTCTTTCTTTACTATTCGCTTTTAAATAAATATGCTTATAATTAAACTCAATAAGTTCTTTTAAAGCCTTAAAAACATTATCACTAAATTTAATATATCCACATTCACTACTATTATTTATAACATCCATTATTAAAGTATTAACAATATCACGATGATTATTCCCTAAAATATTTGTAATTGATAAAGGAATATCTTCTCTTTTAATAAAATTTAATTTATGTGCATCTTCAATATCTCTTCCAACATAACTTATAATATCACTAATTCGAACAACACAACCTTCTAAAGTCATTGGAATTAAAACTTGTTTATTATCTAAATCTTTATAAGCCTCATGATACTCTTTTAAAAATTCCTCAATACTTTTTTCTTTAGGTTTATAAATAGATTCTAAAACCTCACCATTATGACACATTATACCATCTAATACTTGAACCGTAAGATTAGCTCCCTTTCCATTATTTTCAAGAAACATATAGTTACGAACACTTTCAATATTATGCTTAAAACTTTCATTTAATTCCCAAACACTAATTTTATTTAAGATTTTTTCTCCTAAATGGCCAATAGGTGGATGACCAATATCATGGCCTAAGGCTATCGCTTCTATTAAATCTTCATTTAAATTTAAGGATCTTCCAATAGTTCTTGCTATTTTACTAACTAATGATACATGAACAATTCTTGTTTGAATATTATCATTTTCATTAAAGGAAAAAACTTGGGTTTTATTTAAATATCTAGTATATGAATTATAGTTAATAATACGATCAATATCATGATAAAAACTAGGACGAAAATCTTCCTTTTCAAAATTTAATCTTTTTCCTTCACTACTTTTAGTAGCATAAGATGAAAGATTCTTTTCTTTATTTAAAAAATTACTTTTGATAATTTCATAGTTTTTTAACATTAAATCCTCCGCATCATTGAAAAATCAGGAATATCTAAATCAAGATTTAAGTATAATACCTCATCAGCATGATTAGCAAGTAATACTTTTTCTAATTTTTCATTATATAAATCTTTAATTTCAACTTGATGAATTTTAAAAGTTGGCGTAATTATTTCAACTATATCCCCTACTTTAAAATAATTTCTTTGCTGAATCTTATAAAGACCTTTTTCCCTATCAAATTCTAAGAATAACGCTAGATAATCTTGATTAGATAATTCTTGCCTATTAGTATAGTATTGATCGGTTAAATCCGCTTCTTTTTCATAATAATGAGTACTATTATCCCGATTAGAAACTCGCGATAAAATTTTATTTTCAAATTCTAACATTTTATCCGTTAAAGTATTATTATAATAACTATCAATTATTCTTCGATATGATGATAATACGGTTGCTAAATAAAATGGTGAGCGCATTCTACCTTCAATTTTTAAACTTCGAACACCAATTTCAATCATATCTTTAATTAAATATGAAGCATTTAAATCCTTTACAGCAACTGAAAAATCATCATGACTATCAAGATCAAAATTAAAACGACATACTTGAGCACAACCACCACGATTAGAATCACGATTAGTAAAATAATTCGATAAAACACAGCGACCACTATAGAAGGTACACATAGCTCCATGAATAAAACACTCAATATCAACACCAGTTTTTTCAATTATTTCTTTAATATCTGAAAGACCAACTTCTCTTGCTAATACTACCCGATCAATTCCATCTTCTTTTAAAAACTTAACACTTTCATAATTACTTGTAGAATCTTGTGTACTTAAATGCACTTCAACCGGAAAATTCTTTTTAATATAATTAACAATAAATAAATCACTTACAATAAAAGCATCAATTCCCGCTTCAACAACATCTTTTATATAATCATAAACCCCGTCAATATCTTCATTATGAAAAACAATATTTAAAGTTAAATAGACTTTTTTAGATAAACTATGAGCAAAATCACAAGCTTCTTTAATTTCTTCAAGACTAAAATTATTAGCATTAGCTCTTAAACTATATTCTTTTCCCCCGATATAAACAGCATCTGCTCCATATAAAAGAGCGATTTTCAATCTTTCTAAATCACCTGCTGGTGATAACAATTCAATCTTTTTCATTTTTCTTCACCTTATAAATGGTTTTTTTATCAAAAAAGCCAGTATCATTTCCAATTAAATTAGTAATTTCTAAAAGATATTTATCTAATTCATTATTATTTTCTTCAAGTAATTTTTTATATAAACTTAATACTTTTAAAAATAATTCATGATCTATATAATGTTCATCTAATATACCATATTCTAAATAATCTTTTAATTTAACTAAGTACTTACTACCATTAACAATATTTCCATAAACAATACTTGTTCCATTATCCGTTTCTTTAACATAATAATTTTCACTATCATTTGATTTAATTAAATAATCTTTTTCTTCTTTTTGATATTGATAGTTTAGGAAATAATTAGACAATAACTTTCTTTTAGAATGTGATACAATAGGATGTCCCATAAATAAAGCCATTAGAAAAATATTAGAATTTTTACTAATTTCTTCCATTTCAAAAGAAGTTATTTCACTAGATAAATAAGCATATAAACATCCCTTATCATGATAATAATTACAAGTATTATAATTAGTTACCATATGAGTTTGATGCCAACAAAGAGGAATATCTAAATTTAATCTTTTAACAATACTTAAAACCGCTAAATCATAAAATAATACTCCCTTTATTTTTAATTTAGATAAAGCACCTAAGATATTTTCTAAATCTTTAATTTCATGATTAAAAATATTTTTATTTATACTTATAAATAATTCAATATCTTTATGTTTTTCTAATAAATTTTCTATTTCTGAAATAGTAAATT
>JAZULI010000219.1:0-1599 GCA_045603025.1 Bacilli bacterium | reverse complement strand
GATCTTTTAAATATCTAGTACACTATTATTAATAGAGGAATGGGTGAATTGACCTTTTATTGTCCAAGTGAATATACTAATTGTCAAAATGAAGTTAATGATATCGCTAATGATCAAAATATTTTATCTAATATTAATAACTTTGTTCATCCTTATAATAGTTTTAAATCAATCCAAACCGAAATTAGTTCATCAGGAGAAATAAATATTTTAGTTAATAAAGTTTATGATGATAAAATGATTTATTTAATTGATTATGAAATAGAAAAAATTATTAATAAAGAAATCACTAGTTCGATGAGTGACAAAGAAAAAATTAAAAAAATTCATAATTATATTATAAATAATACTAAATATGATCAAGATCGTAGTGATAACAAAATAACTAATTATAGTTCGGATAATGCTTATGGAGTTTTAACCGAAAACTTTGGTGTTTGTGGTGGATATACTGATGCTATGATGTTATTCTTAGAACGATTTAATATTAAAAGTATTCGCATTTCTAGTGAAAATCATATTTGGAATTATGTTTATTTAGATGATGAATGGTTACATTTAGATTTAACTTGGGATGATCCTATTAGTAGTGATAATAAAGATATCTTAGATGATACCTATTTCTTAATTGATAATAATGAATTAGAAGAAATTAAATCAGAAGAACATTACTTTGATGAAAGTATTTATGAATAAGTTGCATAAAACAACTTATTTTTTTATAAAAAAAAAATTACTAATAAGCATATAAGCCATGTAATTTCATTCTTTCAGTTTCCGTTAAATCATCAACAATCCATTCATCATCAATTTTAGAAACCGTAAAATTAATTGTATAGGTTACCCTATTTTTAACATCTTCCATTAAAGTAATTTTTTCTTCATTATAAACTCTCGTTAAAAGATTACCCGTATCATCAATATAATTACTATTATCATTAATTAGATTACTTTCAACTTGTTCAATTGCACTATTATAATCATATACTTCAATTTCAACTTCAACAACAGCATTGTCTCCATCAACCGTCTCATCTTTAATTTGATAACTTAATTCACCATATTGTTTTTTCATAAGATTACGATAACGATCTTTTAAATCATTATCTAAAATCGTTTCGGTTAATAAAACATTATCTAATTGATTTAATACTTCCTCATCCTTTGTTTGATACATACTAAGTAATTTTTCCACTTTCTTCGTTGGGGTATTCATTAAAGTATCACAACCCGTTAATGTAAATATTGTAAAGAAAACCGCTACATATAAAAATATCTTTTTCATAAATCCTCCATCTATATTATTAGATAAAATTAACATTTTATACCATAATTAATAAGTTTTTTTTAATATTTTAATACATTCTTCGCCTTGATTATCATTTATTAAATTATTCGTTTTTACAAAATGATTAACAAATTCCTTAGATAAATCTAAATCATCGATAACTACATAATTAATAATATTTTTATTATTTTGTAAATAATCTAATATTTCAATAACTCTATCATGATGTAAATATATATTATTTTTATTATTTTTAATATCCAAAATCTCTTTTGTATCACCAAGATAATATTTATCTAAATCATGAATTA
>JAZULI010000218.1:0-10742 GCA_045603025.1 Bacilli bacterium | reverse complement strand
TTAATTATATCATTTTTTTCTAAAGTATTATATAGTAGTTAGTTAACTTATTAATAATAGAAATATGTTTTAAAATATTGTTTGATGAAGTTTTTTGTGTTAAAATAAAATAGAATAGGAGAGTAGCATGCAAGAAATTAGTTTGAAAGATTATTTAACTGATTGTTCTAAAGACGAATTAAAGGAACATTTGATGAAATTAGATGCATCTATAATGGCTCTTCATCAAAATGGTTTTTATGTTGTTGGCATGGATGCTAATAATATTAAATTATATGATGGGGAATTAAATTTATCTTCATTTAATAATAAAATTGATTATATTAATAGTGGAATAAATTCTAATGGAGATAAAAAAGATATTTTAGAAATGTGTGCTGTTGGTATATGTGCCTATAATGGATTTAATAGTTTTTATATTAATAGTGAATTTTTGGCTTATTTAATTAGTAATTTTGATACTTTTAGTAGCAATAACAATATTCCTGATGATATGCTTGAATATTATCAAGATGTTTTAGTAAATGGTAATATAGATTATTTAAATAATTTTATGTATAAAAAAAGTAATAATAATGCTAATAATAATCAAGTATCTAAAAATTCGAATCAATTAACAAAAGCAACCGCTATTGGTAAAGCATTTTACGAAAGAGAAGCTGCCTATGTAGGGGTTATGTTAATACCAATGATTATATTATTAGTTTTAGTATGTATTTTTGTATGTTTTATAATATGGAGGGTATATGGATAGTTATAAGTTTTTAGAAATAATTAGAGATCAAATATCAGGTGATTTAATTGGTGCAACTCTAATATATGAGAGTAATGGGGCAATTTTAAGACATTTTACTACAAGTGAAACAGAAACTTTTAAAATAATTGATGAGTTTACAATACAAAAGTCAACTCCATTAAATACGCTTAAAGGATATGGTGATATATATGAGACAACTGATAAAGAGATAAGCAGTGGTAGATATAGAAGTTTTAACAAATTTGGTTTTTCTTTCCCTAATCTGGCTTTTTTTGAACAAAATAAAAGAAATAGGCGTTCAGAAAAATATGAAAAAGAGTATTATAATAGTATTAAGTCACATAATTATAGTAATAATTTTAAAACATTTATTTATAAAAATAAAAGAAGATTAGTAATTACAAGTATTTGTATTACATTATTAGCATCAGGATCTTTTGGATTAGTTAAACATCATGAATATAATAAAAAATATGCTAAGTATGTACAAACTTTTAATTTTAAGTATAGAGACTTTAAAAATAATTATGGGATGTTTGATAGTGTTATGTCTAATTTAATTAATGGTAATTATAATGAAATTAATCCAAATGATTATACTGAATTTAAAGAAATTTTACATGAAATATATGATACTAATTTTGCATCATTAAGAGGTGAAATGGTGGATGATCGACCTAAATTTAACGGATCATATTATAATTTCCATTTATATTATGATGAGGGTGCTACTGAATATGAAGTTCTTCAACAATATGAAGATAAATATGGTGATTTGATAGAAAGGCATGCAAATACACTTAAAAATCCAAGTTATAATATTGATGACAAGTTAGAAAATTTTAGCAAGGAACTATATGATTTTATTGTGTTAGGTGAACCTTTTGAAAATAGTAATATTAGATTTAAAAATTTAGATCCTATGTGCAAGTTAATTATTTTAGAAATGTTTAATAATGTTGTTGAATCTTCTGAATATAACTTTAGCACTACTGTTGGTATAGGGGGAAATTCGAGAATTCATGTTATGACATCTACGGAACAAATATTGAATCAGATTTCGGCAAAGAAAAACGATATAGTTAAATTTTTTGATAGCAAAATACGGATAAATGATAGGCATTTATAAAATATTTTGACATTTACGTAAAAATGTGTTATTTTATATACATAAGCACGTAGGTGTTTTTATTTTGGTTTGAAGGAGCATTTATGAAAAAAATTAAGAATTTTTTTAGTGAAGTAAGAAAGGAATTTTCTAAAGTTAAATGGCCTAGTAAGAAAGATATGGTTAAATATTCAATAGCAACAATTGTTTTTGTAATATTTTTTGCATTATTTTTCTACGGAATAATGGCTTTAATGTCTTTAGTACAATCGTTGGTGTAATTATGGAAGAAAAAAAATGGTATGTAGTTAATACTTATTCAGGACATGAAAGTAAAGTAAAAGAAAAACTTGAAATGCGTGCTGAATCAATGGATATGAAAGATTACATTTATCGTGTAATTGTACCTGAAGAAACAGTAATTGAAAATAAAGATGGTAAAGAAGTTTCAAAGGTAAAAAAATTATTTCCAGGATATATTTTAGTGGAAATGGTAATGAGTGATGAAGCGTGGTTTATTGTTCGTAATACACCAGGGGTAACAGGATTTATTGGTTCAAGTGGTAAGGGGGCGAAACCAACACCATTACAACCTTATGAAGTTGATAATATCTTAAATAGTATGGGGATTAGTCGCATTGATGTTAGCAATGATTTAAAAGAAGGCGATTCTATTAAAATTATTGATGGTCCATTTGTTGGTATGAGTGGTACGATTGAAAGTATTGATCTTGAAAATAAAATAGTTAATGCATTAATTGATCTGTTTGGTCAAGAGACTAGTGTTGAAGTAGAGTTAGGTCAAATTGATAAGGCGTAATTAATATGAATAATGAGAGGGTTTTTGTTGATTATCAAAAATTAATTAAAAAATTTTATGAATCAAATAATACTATGTATGGTAGTGAAGGATTTTGTTTAAAGAAAGGTAATAAAATTCAAAAAATTTATTATCGTCCAATTACATTATTAAATGACATGACTGGCTATAAATCATCTAAAATTTCTTTTCCAATTAGATATTTGTATGATAAAAATGATAAAACATCAAATAAAGTTATTGGAGAAGAAATGATATATATTGAAAAAAAAGATATTTCTAAATCTATTAATGGTGATGTTTCTATTGACGTATTAAAAAAGAATATGTTAAATATAATTTCTGAAATTAGAGAATTTTCGGAAATAGAGATGTGTGATTTATGTTTTTGTAATATTTTATATAATGAACAGGGATTTTCGTTGATTGATACTACTCGTTGGATTGTTAATGAAAATATGAAATTCCATAATTTTAATATTAGGAGCTTTCAAAATTCTATAGTTAATGTATTAGAGTTACGTGAGGTTGGAAAAAGATTGTTAATGAATGAGACATTTATAAATAATCTATTAAAACGTGGATCTAATGGAAAAGAATTGCTTAAAGCATTAATGGCAACAGTAAATGATGAATATCAAATATATACAATCCTTAGTTTATATCAAGAAATTTCTTTAAATGATGATTTTGGATGTGTAGAAACGATAGAAGATATGAAAAGTTATACAAAAATATTAGAAAATAGTTGATTTTACAATAAAATGATGATAAAATTTATATCGCTATATTAATTAAATATAGATTAATTAGTGGGAGAAACAAGTGATAAGTGATGTTCGATTGACCACTCGCGAAAACAAAATTTGAAATGGAGGTGTTTTTGTGGCAAAAGAAGTAGTTAAGAAAATTAAATTAGCTATTAATGCAGGAAAAGCTACACCAGCTCCACCAGTTGGAACGGTTTTAGGTCCTGCAGGAATTAATTTACAAGAATTTTGTACAAAATATAATGATGCAACAAGAGATAAAATGGGAGATGTATTACCAGTTGAAATTTCTATTTATGATGATAGATCATTTGACTTTGTAATTAAAACTCCACCTACAGCATTCTTAATTAAAAAGTATGCTAAGGTTAATAAAGGTTCAGTTAAAGGTAAAAATGAAGTTGTTGGAAGTTTAACTGAAGCTCAAGTTAGAGAAATTGCTGAAATTAAATTACCAGATTTAAATGCATATGATGTTGAAGCTGCAATGAAAATTGTAAAAGGAACTGCATTAAATATGGGAATTGAAATTAAATAATTAAAAATAAAATAATAAACATATAGTTATACTATGTGGAAGGAAACACTTATCAAAAAAATAATTTCCGCTAGACCACAAGGAGGTAAAAATGAGAGAAAGAGGAAAGAGATATAATGAAGCTGTATCTAAAGTAGAAAAAGCTAAATTATATACAAAAGAAGAAGCTGTTAAATTAGTTCGTGAAACTTCAAATAGTAAATTCGATGGAACTATTGAAATTGCTATGAACTTAAATGTTGATACGAAAAAAGCTGATCAACAATTAAGAGGGGCTATCGTTCTACCTAATGGAACTGGTAAAGACAAAAAAGTTTTAGTTATTGCTAAAGGTGATGCTGCTAAAGCTGCTAAAGAAGCAGGAGCTGACTTTGTAGGTGATACTGATATGCTTGAAAAAATCGAAAAAGAAAATTGGTTCGGTTTTGATACATTAATTGCAACACCTGAAACAATGCCTTTATTAGGTAAATTAGGACGTGTGTTAGGTCCTAAAGGTTTAATGCCAAATCCAAAGACAGGTACAGTTACTAATGATGTTGTTAAGGCTATTAATGATGTTAAAGCTGGACGTGTTGAATATCGTACTGATAGTTTTGGTAATATTCATGGAATTATTGGTAAAGCAAGTTTTGATGAAAGTAAATTATTAGAAAACTTAGATGCTTTCGTAAGTACTATTATTAAATTAAAACCTGCAACAGTTAAAGGAGAATTTGTTAAGAATATTTCTATTTCTTCAACAATGGGTCCTGGAATTAAAGTTAATCTTAATTCATTTGACAAATAATAAATTTATGTTATAATAATTGTGATTTGTTGGTGCCATAGACAGTAGGTATAAAAGTAAATCCTACCGAGGACTAGTAATAAAACTATTAGGAGTCCTTATGTCCATAAGGACTTTTTATATGGCTCCCTTAAATATTAACAAGGAGGAAAGATGGCAAATGTTAACATTTTAGCGAAAAAGCAAGTTGTTATCGATGAAATTAAAGAACGTATTAGTAATGCTAATGGTGTTGTATTCTTTGATTATCGTGGATTAACAGATGCTGAAGCTAAAGAATTAAGAAGAAGTCTACGTGATGCTGGTGGTGACTATAAAGTATATAAAAATACTTTAATGTCTAGAGCATTAAAAGACTTAAACATTGATATTGATGAAAACTTAGTTGGTCCTAGTGCACTTGCTTATGCAGAAGATCAAGTAGCCCCAATTAAAGTATTATCTAACTTTGCTAAATCTCATCCGGCTGTTATATTAAAAGTAGGGATTGTTGATAATGAAGTTACTGATAAGAGTAAGTTATCAGAATTAGCAACTATTCCATCAAGAGATGGTCTACTTACTATGTTAGCTGGTGGTATGATTGGTATTGTTAAAGATTTATCAATATGTTTAGATTTATATTCTAAAGAAAAAGAATAAAAAAGAGGAAAAAAATAAAATTTAGGAGGATATTAAAATGGCAAAATTAACAAGAGATGAATTTATAAGTGCTTTAAAAGAAATGAATTTATTAGAAATTAAAGAATTAGTAGATGCAATGAAAGAAGAATTTGGAGTAGATCCTAGTAGTGTTGCAGTTGCTGCACCAGTAGCTGGAGCTGAAGCTGCTAACGAAGGACCTTCAACAGTTACAGTTACTTTAACAAGTGCTGGAGCTGCTAAAGTTAACGTTATTAAAGTAATTAAAGAAATTACTGGATTAGGATTAAAAGAATCTAAAGATATCGCTGACAACGGTGGAGCTGTTAAAGAAAATATTTCAGTTGATGAAGCTAATGAAATTAAAGCAAAATTAGAAGAAGCTGGAGCTTCTGTAGAAGTTAAATAATATAAATTCTTGTTAGAATAGACATAGGAAACTATGTCTTTTTTTGTAAAATAAAGTTATAAGTTATTTAAAATGATTTATTTATACATAAAAATATGATAAATTAATGGTGATGATTATGAATAAGAAATTTGTTATAATTTTATTAATTTGTTTAATGATTTTAGGTAGTATACCATTTATTATTAATAATTATGTTATTAATAGTACTAAAAATCAGATTGTTAATATTGAAGAAATAGAAAATATTAATGATATAGATGCTATCCTAGTTTTAGGATGTAAGGCTAATGAGTATGGTCCTAGTATGATGCTTGCTGAAAGATTAGATACGGGTATTGATATTTATAATAAAATTGGTACGAAGTTATTGTTATCAGGTGATCATGGTACTTATGAATATGATGAAGTTAATACAATGAGAGATTATGTTTTAGAAAAAAATATTGATTCAATAGATATTTTTATGGATCATGCTGGTTTTTCTACATATGATAGCATGTATCGCGCTAAAGATATATTTCTTGCTAAAAAAATAGTTATTGTAACGCAAGAATATCATTTATATAGAGCTTTATATATTGCAAATGAGTTAGGAATAGATGCGGTGGGCGTAAGTGCTCCTAAAATAGTAAGTGGACAAGAATTTAGAGATATTAGAGAAATACTTGCTAGAAATAAAGATTTTGTTAAAACAATTTTTAAACCAGAATCTAAATATTTAGGTGATACTATTGATATTAAAGGTAATGGTAATGTAACAGTAGACTAGAAATAGTCTTTTTTCTTTTTTGTAAATATAAAGTAAAATTTATTATTTTGACTTGCTTTTTATTTATTTATTTATTTATTATCCTATTTTTAGGAGGAAGATAAATTATGTCTAGTTTTGATGAAAATGGTTTTATTGGAATGGATCCAGTATTAGCTAAAAAAAATATTGATGATTTTAGCAGAGCTATGTATCAGATTTACATTAAATTTAGTGATGCTATTTGTAATTTATTTGAAGAATTATATTATGCCTGGGTATCACCAAATGCTGTTGAGTTTTATGATAAATATGCTTTGGATTGTGAAAATGTAAGAAATGATATAATAAAAAGTACTGATGCTATATGCCAAGGTGCATTTCGTTCATATAATGTGATGGCACGTGCTACTGGTAATCCAGTTCTTACAGATGATTACGCTAATGAAGCTTTTGCAACTTCTGTTATTGATTTTGATGATTTTACTAAATTGATAAGTAATAAAGCTGGCAAGTCAGGAATAAATCGAACATATGCCAAAAATATTTTGGATGCATTTAATGTTACTATAAATGATATTTATAGTTTATTAGATGCTGTTCCTAGTAGTATAGCTTTATATGATTATGAAGATTCGCAGTCAGGTGCATTTTCTACAGGAATTTCTAACATGAGAACTAAAATAGAAAGTCTTGTTTCTGATATTAAAACTAAAATTAATGAAGCAATAATGACTGAAGTTGATAACATACTGCTTGCAAAACAACAATCAACTGATGCAATGACCAATATGAATGGTTAATTATGTATATAACTTTTTAAAGGACTAGGAATAGTCTTTTTTCTTTTTTCTTTAATATAAATAGATAATTTGTGTTATAATATTAGAGATTTGTGGGTGATATTATGGATAAAATTGTTATTAAGGGAGCAAGAGAGAATAATTTAAAGAATATAGATATTGAACTTCCTAAAAATAAATTAATTGTTATGACAGGGCTTTCTGGAAGTGGAAAGAGTAGTTTAGCTTTTGATACAATTTATGCTGAAGGTCAAAGAAGATATGTGGAAAGTTTATCAAGTTATGCTCGTCAATTCTTAGGTGGCAGTGAGAAACCTTTAGTTGATAGTATTGAAGGACTTTCACCAAGCATTAGTATTGATCAAAAAAGTACGAATAATAACCCTCGTAGTACGGTAGGAACAGTGACTGAAATTTATGATTATTTACGTCTTTTATTTGCAAGAATTGGTGTTCCTTATTGTCCTAATCATCATAAACCTATTAAAAGTCAAAGTGTTGAAGAGATTGTTAATCGATTATTAGAATATCCTATTGGTACAAAATTAATTGTTTATTCGCCAATTGTCTATGATGAAAAAGGAACACATAAAGATTTATTTGAAGAACTTCGTAAAGATGGTTTTATTCGTGTTAGAGTTAATGGTGAAACATATGATTTATCTGAAAATATTCTTCTTGATAAAAATACTAAAGATAAAATAGATATTGTGATTGACCGTATTGTTATTAAAGAAGATGTTCGTAGTCGTTTATATGAAGCGGTTGAACTTGCAACTAATAAAGCTGATGGTAAAGTAGTAATTGATATAATTGGTGAAGGTGAAATGTTATTTTCAACTAAATATGCTTGTCCTGATTGTAATTATTCTCTACCAGAATTAGAACCTCGTTTATTTAGTTTTAATAGTCCATATGGAGCTTGTTTTGAATGTAAGGGTTTAGGTACTAAATTAAAGATTGATCCTGATTTAATTATTCCTAATAAAGAAAAGAGTTTGAATGAAAATTGTATTGTTACTTTAAGTGATGATGTTGAATCTATTGATTTTAAGAAATTAGAAATTGTATGTAAAAAATATAAAATTGATATGAATAAACCATTTGAAAAACTTAGTAAAGAAAAACAGGATATTATTCTTTATGGTTCTCCAGATTTAATTGAGTTTAAAATAACAACTAAGAGTGGTAATGTTAATAAAAGTCTTAATTTTTATGAAGGTGTTATTAATAACTTAGAACGTCGTTATATGGAAACTTCTAGTGAATGGATTCGTGATTGGCTTTCTAATTATATGATTGAACTTCCTTGTCCTATTTGTCATGGAGCTCGTCTTTCTAATAGTGTTTTAAATATTCTAATTAATGGAAAAAGTATTTATGATATTACTTGTATGTCTATAAAGGAACTTATTTTATGGTTTAATAATTTGAATTTAACTAAAAATGAACAAGAAATATCGGATTTAGTTATTACGGAAATTAAGAATCGTTTAAGTTTTTTAAATAATGTTGGTCTTAGTTATCTAACGCTTGCCCGAAATGCAGGTACATTATCTGGTGGTGAGAGTCAAAGAATTCGCCTTGCTACGCAAATAGGTTCAAGGTTAACTGGTGTCTTGTATGTTTTAGATGAACCTTCAATTGGTCTTCATCAAAAGGATAATGAAAAATTAATTAATTCCCTTCTTGAAATGCGTGATTTAGGAAACACTTTAATTGTTGTTGAACATGATACTGATACGATGCTTGCTAGTGATTATTTAGTTGATATTGGTCCTTTAGCGGGGGACTCTGGTGGTTATGTAGTTGCCAAAGGTACGCCGGAAGAAGTTATGAATAATCCTGATAGTTTAACTGGTAAATATTTATCAGGTAAATTAAAGATTGATGTTCCTAAAAAACGTCGTAAAGGTAATAAGAAATATCTTGAAATAATAGGGGCTCGTGCTAATAATTTAAATAATTTGAATGTTAAAATCCCACTTGGAGTTTTAACTTGTGTAACGGGTGTAAGTGGTAGTGGAAAGAGTAGTTTAATTAATGAAATTTTGATGAAAAAAGTAAGTAATGTCTTATATCGTTCGAAAGAAAAACCTCTTGAATTTGATGAAATTAAAGGTATTGAAAATATTGATAAATTAGTTTTCATAAGTCAAAATCCTATTGGTAGAACACCTCGAAGTAATCCGGCAACATATACTGGTGTTTTTGATGATATTCGTGAATTATTTACGAATACCAAAGAAGCCAAAATGTTAGGTTATGGTAAAAATAGATTTTCCTTTAACGTTAAAGGTGGACGATGTGAAGCGTGTTGGGGAGATGGTGTAAGAAAGATTGAAATGCATTTCTTGCCTGATGTTTATGTACCTTGTGAAGTATGTCATGGAACACGTTATAATAGTGAAACATTAAGTATTAAATATAAAGGTAAAAGTATTGCGGATGTTCTTGAAATGAGGGTTAGTGAGGCTTTAGAGTTTTTTGAAAATATTCCAAAAATTAAGAATAAACTACAAGTTTTAGAAGATGTAGGCCTTGGTTATATTAAGTTAGGTCAAAGTGCTACTACTTTATCAGGTGGAGAAGCTGGTCGGACAAAACTTGCAAAAGAACTTCAAAAACGCGCTACAGGTAAGAGTTTATTTATCTTAGATGAACCTACAACTGGTCTTCATACTGATGATATTAAAAGACTTCTAGTAATATTAAATCGTATTGTTGAAAATGGTGATACAGTTATCGTTATTGAACATAATTTAGATGTTATTAAAGTAGCAGACTATATTATTGATTTAGGTCCTGATGGTGGATCTGGTGGTGGTAATATCATTGCATTAGGTACACCAGAAGAAGTTAGTAAAGTAGAAACTAGTTATACTGGTGAATTTTTAAAGAAAGTTTTATAATTAACTTTCTTTTTTTTGTAATAAAAAAGTATAAATTATGATTAATCTATACTTTCATTTTCATTAAGATCTTTAACGAATTCTTCCATTGGAACATTTAACTTTTTAGATATAACATAGACAAACTCTAAACTAAATGTTTGGTAACTATCATTTTCAATATTAGAAATAGTTCCTTCATTATAACCAGTTAAATCTGCTAATTGAACTTGTGTTAATCCTTTTTCTCTTCTTATTCTACGAATATTTTTCCCAACAATAACATAAATATATTTATTATCATCTTTTTTTATCTTCATAATCACCACCTAATACCATTATCTAGAAACATTTAATAGATGTACTGCATTTAATATATGTAGTTTTCTTATTTCTATGCTAAAATATTAAGTGAGGTGATATATTGAAATTATTTTTAATAACCTTAATTGGTATATTTTTA
>JAZULI010000217.1:0-1514 GCA_045603025.1 Bacilli bacterium | reverse complement strand
TGTATCTGCAATCCCAAATGTCAACAATGCTAACAAATTTCTTGCAAGTTAAGTGATGAGCACATCTTAATATCATTACATTGTTTTTGCTAACTAAATTTGCTTCACCAACTAAATACTTTGTATTATCAGATTTTCGTGGTTGTTTCATTTTTTTCCATCCTAATTGTTCAAGATATTTTTCATAACATTTTCTATCATTCATTGCATAACCTGTTTTCATATAAATGTTGAATAAATCTTGTGCTACTTCTTTGTAATCTTTTTCTTCTGCTTTTGCGATTGCTCTTACAACACAATCAGTTGTAACTTTGTTTTTAAAGTTTGAGTTTTCTTCTTTGTAATTTAACATAACTATTCTCCTTTAATTAATAATTATAACATTATCTTTTATTGTATAAGTCGCAAATGGATAATAATCAACCTTTCCCCATCTGCCTTGATAACCAACTTTGTAATATTCAATTCTTCTTTTTGCTTCTTTAATTAACTTTGGAAGCGATGATGAAGTAATTTCTTCACCTATTAAATTATCTATTAGTTTATACATAATCTATTCTCCTTTAAATTGTGCTTTTTAAGGATTAGCACTAACCTTCGATTTCAATTATTTCGTAATCAATTTCCCAATAGTTTTGTTGCATTCTTCTTTCAAAATCTTTGTCATCTTGAATATACTTTTCTGCAAAGTATTTTCTTGACCAAGCATAATCTTTAATGTAATCACATAATTCTCTATAACTATGCCCTTTTCCACTATACCAAGTTTCTGTGTGACCTTCATCATAATATTTGCTATCTCTTGTTGCTGTGTAAGTTTTCTTTACTAAATATTTCATATTGTTTCCTCCTGTGCATTAGCACTTATTTAATTTTCAATTATAATATACATTAACTATAATTTAATTGCAACATAATTTTAATTTATTTTTATTTATTACACATTTTTTTAATTTTTGTGTAATAAAAAAACTGACTACTTTTTTTGTAATCAGTTATCTTTTTGATTATTAAACCAAGTTTTATACTCTTTCAATTTTCTTATTTTGTCTTTCAGTGTTTCCTTATAAGTAATAGTAACAAATGTATATGCACTAACTAATGATACTACACCACTTGCTAACCACGATATAACCTTTATTGATGAATAGAATAAATTCGCCCACGAGATGTCTTGAGCAAGTGACACACTTAAGTATGCAAATGCAATAGATGTAACAGCACCAATAAATATGCTTTCAGTATTTTTACTTGCCATATACTTGCTTTGCGATACATTTTTTGCTCTAAAGTTTTTATCAGTTTCAATATCTTTTGTTAAATAATCAGCGTCATATAATTGAACTTCAAGTTTGTTACAATAATTGATTGCTTTTAATTGTCTTTTTGAATATTTCTTCTTTTCTTCTTTTGAAATCACTTCATAATCACCGTTTTCATATTTTTCATATTTCAACTTTACTGATTTCAATTTTTGCTTACATAAAACAACCTTTCTGTTATCATTCTTAATG
>JAZULI010000216.1:0-5724 GCA_045603025.1 Bacilli bacterium | reverse complement strand
TATCTAAAATGTCAGAACCATCTTGCTTAATTCCAAATGGTTTATAAGGATATCTATATATTTTTACTAATCCATCTTCTTTTGCTTGAAGTAATCCATAATATACGTTTTCACAATATTCTTCATTTAATACATCCACTCCTACTTCGGAAACGACTTCTTCAAATCCGGTATGAATATCTTTAAAAGTATCATCTAAATATTCTAAAATATTTCTTAAATCAAATAAACTATTATCAATATTTAATACTTTCGCTCTTGTAATTATATCCTTTTTACGATTTTCAACTTCTTCAATATTTGCTTCAAAATTAAGATATTTTAAAGGATAACCTTGTTCTAATAAATTATTATATTCTAAAGTTAATTCTTTAATTCTTTGAGGAATTAAATCATTTATAAGTAATAAAATATCTGGTAATTCTCTAATAACAACATCTAAGTGATCAATCATTGTATCAATAGCATTAACTACTAATTTAATTTCATTATAAAGTTTTTCTTCCATAATAATATCAAAATCACTAAAACGTTTTTCAATATTTTCAAATTGCATTTGAATTGTATCAACAAAACCTTCTAATAAACTTTCTTTATCATGAAATTCTTTTTCTAAGAAACGATATTTAGCTTTTAACTTTGTAATAATATCACGGTATTTTTCTTCACATGAAGCAATTTCTTCTATTTCACTTAAAATATTATTAATAGAACATTCTGCTTCTTCTAATTCTAATTCAACATTCGCATATTGATCATAGAATTCTTTAACACTTCGCTTTTCAATTAATACATCAAGTTCTACAATCATATCATTTATTTTAACAATTTTAGTTGTTTTAATTTCTTCATAACGAGTTCTAAATTCATTAATTTTTTCTTCTAATTGTTCATTTTTAGCAATTTCTTCAATTTTAGATAATTCAACTAAAACTGGCTTACTATCTAAAATATTTTTCTTTATATCAAGATTTTTAATACTTTCAAGCATCTTTTTCCTTTTACTTCTTCGATACAAGAAAAAACATAGAAGTGCTACAATTAAAGCTACACCAATTAAACTAAGTAAAATAATCATCCAAGTTTTCATGTATCACACTCCTACTTTATAATAATAACATAAAATTTAGCATTTTTTAACATTTTTTTATAATTTTAATTGACTATTTTTATAAAACTTTATATAATATCAATGCATATTCTGATTGACAGCCCAATTTATAAAGAATTTAATGTGTTTTTTAAGGTTAGAAGTAACTTTGGCTATCAAGTGAAACTATTAGAAAAAACTCCCTAAACAATTTATAAATGTCAATTTATTATGTAATATAATTGAAGGAGGAATATAAAATGTCAAGATATACAGGACCTAGTTATAAAAAATCTAGAACTGTTGGATTTTCTACTCTTGAAAATGGAAAAGATTTAGCACGTCGTCCTTATAAACCAGGACAACACGGTGCAGCAAGAAGATCTAAATTATCAAACTATGGATTACAGTTAAATGAAAAACAAAAAGTTAAATTCATGTATGGTCTTAATGAAAGACAATTCAAGAAAACTTTTGATGAAGCTGGTAAATTAGCTGGTATTCATGGTGAAAACTTCTTAAAATTACTTGAAAGTCGTTTAGATAATTTAGTATACCGTATGGGTTTTGCTAATACACGTCGTGGTGCTAGACAACTTGTTAACCATGGACATATTACTGTTGACGGAAACAAAGTTGATATTCCATCATTTAGAGTAAAAGTAGGATCTACAATTGCATTAAAAGATAATTCTAAAGATCATAAATCAGTAAAAGAAGCTTTAGAAAATGTTACAACAAGAGTTGAATATATTGATTTCGATAAGAATACTAATAGTGCTAAATATGTTAGATTACCAGAACGTAATGAATTAAATGCTGATATTAATGAAGCATTAATCGTTGAATTCTACAATAGATAATAAAAACTGTCGCAAGACAGTTTTTTTGTTATTAAAAGAGTGATTTCTCACTCTTATTTATTTTTACTAAATATTTCTTTATTATCTTTACTAACACTGATATTGAATGATTTAAAATCCTTTTTATTACCAAAAGAATTACTATAGCCAAATACTAAATACTCATCTTGATTATCAATAATAGTTGATAAAACATCATTATTTAAACCACCATAATATTCATTAATAAGTTCATTACCTTCTAAATCAAATTTAACAATTATTCCAGTATAATTACTATATTTTTTATCATCATTCTTAATTACACTACCAATTGCTGTGATACCATTTTCAGAAATAATTAAATCACTAAATGTTTCTGAATTATCACTACGATATTTCTTAATACATTTACCATTTAAATCATATACAAAAATACATCCTTTAAATTTATAAATTGGTTCACCTTTGTCATTCTTTTCATCACTGTAATTAATTGATGAAGCAATATATAACTTATTATCATACAATTCCATAGCATTAAAACCTAAATTATCAGTAACGGCTAATTCATAAGTACTATAATGCCATTTTATTTCACCATTTTTATTAAACTTAACAATTAAACCATAATTAGCGCCATCTTTACCACACACAATATAACCATCATCTACTACAACAATATCATTAAATGAACCAGATTTGTTTCCTCCAAAATTATTTTTCCAAATAATATTGCCATCATAATCAAATTTAACGATAATTCCACCACCATTAGTATGATTACCTAATTCCATATTTTCATAAATACTTTGACCAATGGCAATAATACCATCAGATACATCAATTACACGATAAAATTCTGTATCACCTAATACTTGATAATTTTTAAACCATTTAAAATTACCATCATTATCATATTTTGCAATTAAACCATCTCTTACTTTTAATTCAATTTGATCATATTCATATATGTAACTACCAACTGCAATAATACCATCAGAAACTTTTACAGAATCATAAAAAGTAGAATCATAATCAGTTTCAAATGTTTTTTCCCAAACAATATTCATATTTTGATCATATTTAACTAATTTAGCTTGTTCAGCGATTATTTTTTGTTTAGTATTTGTAACTGAATCTGTAAATTCATAAATCTTTTTATCATTATATTTACTATTTCTAAAATTACTAGAACCAGTTGCTAAATAATTATCATTATTAATTAGCGATACATTATTAATAGTATCTAAATAAGTTATTTTATTTTCTCTATTAGCATACATTATTAACATTGCGAATAATTCAATAACAATAATACTACTTGCTATAATTAAAATAGTTTTTAATATTTTAAATTTATCATATACTCTCTTTTTCTTAGTTTTCTTTTTATCATTTTCTTTTTTAATTTTATTACCTTTTAACTTCATATTTCACTCCATAATAAAGATTATATCATAAAAAATATTTATATAGAAAAAAACTTCGAAATTTGACGAAGTTTTGTATTTTTAATTAATATGCTCAATTATAAAATATTTCTTTTTACCTTTACGAATAACAGTCATTGTATCAGTAATAGCATTATCTTTGGAAATAATAAATTCTAAATCATTAATTTTTTCCCCATTAATACTAATTGAATTATTATTAACAAATTCTCTAGCTTCTCTTTTACTAGAACATATATTAGCTTCTACTAATAAATCAACAATATTACGACTATTATCTAGTTTATAAGTAGGCATATTTTTAAATGCATCATTTAATTCTTCTTGACTAAGTTCTTTCAAATTACCACTAAATAAAACTTGACTTATTTTAACAGCTTTTTCATATTCTTCTTTACCATGTAAATCTGTAATTATTTCACGTGCTAACGCTTTATGGGCTTCTCTTAAATGTGGATTTTCTTCATTACTTTTGGCAAGAGATTCAATTTCTTCATGAGATAAGAAAGTAAATATTTTTAAATATTCAATAACCATACAATCTTCTACATTAATCAAATATTGATATAATTCATAAGAACTAGTTTTATTAATATCAAGCCATAAAGCATTACCTTCACTTTTTCCAAACTTATTACCATATGAATCTGTAACTAATGGCATTGTAAATGCATATGCTTCCTTACCAGTTTTTTTCTTTATTAAATCAAGACCTGTTGTAATATTACCCCATTGATCCGATCCTTCAACTTGCATAATACAATTTTTATTTTCAAATAAATGTAAAAAATCATAACCTTGTATTAAAGTATAAGAAAATTCTGCATAAGTAATACCAGTTTCAAGTCGACGATCAATAATATCTTTATTTAACATATAATTAACATTAATATATTTACCAACATCTCTTAAAAACTCTAAAAAATTATAATCTTTCATCCAATCATAATTATTAACAATTTCTGCTTTTCCTTCAAATATTTTATCTACTTGTTTTTTAATACCTTCTAGATTTTTATTTAAAGTATCTTTTGCAATAATTTCCCTTTCAGCAGTTGGTCTAGGATCACCAATTAAACCTGTTGCACCACCTACTAGTAATATTGGATGATGGCCATATTTGGCTAATCTTTTAGCGGTTACTAATGATGAATAATGTCCAATATGCAAACTATCCGCTGTTGGATCTGTTCCCCAATAAAAAGTAATTTTCTCATCGTTTAATTTTTTTTCTAAATCTTCACCAGCTTGATCTTTTATTAAACCACGCCATTTTAAATCTTCAAATAAATTCATCTTATTTCTCTCCTTTACAACATTTATCACCATCATGATGACATTCATGTTTTTTCTTATTACATTCTTCTTTTTCGCTAGTACCTTCAATTATTTTTACTCCACTACTTGTTCCAATTCTAGTAGCACCAGCTTCAATTAAAGCTAAAGCTTTCTTTTCACATTTTATTCCACCACTTGCTTTAATTTCCAATACTTCATTTTTATGTTCATTAATTAATTTAACAACCTCAAGTGTTGCCCCTTCTTTATCAAAACCAGTACTTGTTTTAATAAAATTAACAAATGTTTCATTACATATTTCAGTCATCTTAATAATTTCTTCATCAGTTAATAAACAAGTTTCAATAATTACTTTTAACACTTTTCCATCAATTGCATCACGAACATGTTCTATTTCATCTTTAACATAATCATAATCTTTATTCTTTAAAGCATTAATATTAATAACCATATCAATTTCATTAGCTCCATTATGAATAGCATCAATCGCTTCATATACTTTTACTTCTTTCGTATGAGCTCCATTTGGAAAACCAACCACCGTACAAACTTCTACTGTACTACCTTTTAAATATTCAGAAACTGCTTTAACATAATAAGGATATACACAAACTGATGCAAAATGATATTTTTTTGCTTCCTCACATAATTTAATAATGTCTTCAGCCGTCGCTACTTTCGATAAATTAGTATGATCAATATAACTATTTAAATTCATAAATCCTCTCTTTCTAATAAAAAAATTCTATCTTATAGGAGTGTTTAAAACACGGTACCATCCTACTTCAATAGAATTCTATTCTCTTTATCTTAACGCGATTAACGCTTTAACTCCATCAATGTAACTTCCTTATTAAATCTATTAGTTTTCACCAACCACTAACTCTCTAAAACCAATTTAATAATTAAATTTGACTTCCTCGTTAAATACAAGTTTATAATAGCATAAGTTTTTTAGTTTTGCAATTATTTTCTTTTTCAAATTGTTCTTTATTATTATGAGCATATTCATATAACAATTCACTACTATTTATAAATT
>JAZULI010000215.1:0-1624 GCA_045603025.1 Bacilli bacterium | reverse complement strand
ATGTCTTTTTATTGGTATTCTATAGATGCTTAAGCAAGAAAAGAAATAATTTATAAAATTCTTATGTTGGCATATGTTTAATTAGGTGAACTTATGAAAATAACAAGTACATTTGATGAAAATGGAAAAACATTACAAGAAATAATGGAACAATTTTTAATCATTTATTTTAATAATAACATTACCGAATCCTTTTAAAAATAAGGGTAAAAATATGTATATTAAAAGTTGTTTCATTAGTGGCGAAAGGAGTAAAAATTATGAATACTAATGAAACATTTAAAGTTGGAATATACTTAAGATTATCAAGAGATGATGAGCGAGAAGATGAAAGTCAAAGTATAAGTAATCAAAGAGATTATATTATGAATTATATTATAAGAAATAATCTTATGCTTATTGATGAGTATGTTGATGATGGTGTTAGTGGAACTCAATTTGATAGAGATGGTTTTGAAAGACTTATAAGCGATATTGAAAATGGTCGCATAAATATGGTTATTACAAAAGATACAAGTCGTTTAGGTCGTAATATCTCACAAAGTTTATATTATTCAACAGAATATTTCCAAGAGAAAAATGTTAGATATGTTGCATTAACTGACGGAGTTGATACATTTGATAAATCACAAAATACTGATATGTTAATGTTTAAGGCATTTTATAATGAAATGTATGTTAAAGATATATCAACAAAAATAAAAGCAACTTTAAACTCTCAAAAAAGAAATGGTAAATTTATGGGTGGTATAGCACCATTTGGTTATCAAAGAAATCTACCTTATGATAAACACGAATTAATCATTGATGAAGAACAAGCCGATATAGTTAAAAGAATTTATGATTTATTTATTGATGGTATGGGAGTTAAAAAAATTGCTAATTTGCTAACTGATGAAAATATACCAATACCAAGTGTTTCAAAAAATCTTAATCGTGGTGTTAAATCAAGTGTTTATGGAGTATGGCAAGAAACAACTATAAGCGATATACTAACAAACCCAACATATAAAGGCGATTTAACACAAAGCCGAGAATACAAAGTAAGTTATAAATCAAAGAAAAGAAGAAAAAACAAAAAAGAAAATTGGATAATCGCAAAAGGTGCTTGTCCTGCTATCATAGATGAAGAAACATTTAAAATAGCACAAGATATGTATTCTAAAAATAAAAATAGAACTGAAAAATCTAAAGAATATTTATTAAGGGGTTTTCTTGTTTGTAAAGAGTGCGGTCATACAATTTCAATAGGTCAAGCAAAATGGACTTGTAATGGCGAAGAAAAAACAAAGAATATTTGCTATTGTAATTATTGGAAAAAGTATTCAAGATATAATTCTTGCACTCCACATAAACTTGATTATGATGAGTTAGAAAATGAAATAATGAAAGATATTAGAAAAAAATGTCGCTCTTATTTAAAAACAAGCAATTTTGAAGAACTTTTGAAAAATAATGACAAAATGACTAAAATACAACTTGATTTAGAAAAACAACTTACAAAAGTTAAAAATGATATTAGCCAACAAACAATTTTTGTTGATAAACTTTATAAAGATAAATTAAAAGGTCTTATTGATGAAGAAATGTTTAAAAGGCAATATAATAATTTAACTACTGAAAC
>JAZULI010000214.1:0-7799 GCA_045603025.1 Bacilli bacterium | reverse complement strand
ATATAAATTTGAATTGATGTGTTTAAAGAAATATGCTATACTATTGTTAGTATAGCGTATGTATAAAAAAATGAGGTGTATTTTATGGGTGCAATATTTGAAGCCATAGGGAATTTTTTTCTTAGTATATTTGTTAAGGTTTCTATACTTATTTTAAAGCTTGTTAGAATAATTCTAAATTTGATCTTTGATATTTCTAATATTAATTTTTTTGGTGATGATATTGTTTCAGAGATAACTACAAGAGTTTATATACTTATAGGTGTTATCATGTTGTTTAAAATAACTATTTCGTGTATTCAATATTTAGTTAGTCCTGATAAAGCTGAAGATAAAGAAAATGGTTTTGGTGGAATTATAAAAAGAACAATAATATCAGTTTTGTTACTTGCATTTGTTCCAGCTCTTTTTGATTTTGCTAAAGATGCTCAAAATGCCATTTTAGAGGCTCTTCCTAAAGTTATATTAGGTCAAGAGAGGACTTCTAATGTTGATGATATGGCGGATACTATGGCTTATATAACGGCACTTGCTTTTTTTGATTATACTAGTGATGTATGTAATAATCAAACAATTTCCAGATCTTTTCAAGATGATTCGAAGGCATTGTTTTCTAATATAGATGACATTTCAAAACATTCTGACAAAATTGCTGGTGAAAAGTGTTCTAATGGTGAAAAGAGATATACTTTTAAATCACATTTATGTATTCCTGCTGGATTAGTTTTAGTAGGTATTTTGTTGTCTATGGTTTTAGATGTTGGAGTTAGGGTTGTTAAATTTGGTTTCTTACAATTAATTGCCCCTGTACCGATTGCTAGTTATATAGATCCTAAAACATCTAAAAAAAGTTTTGATAGTTGGGTTCATAATTGTGTTACAGTTTATGCTGATTTGTTTATAAGATTAGGAGTAATATATTTGGTTCTATATTTATTTATGATATTACTTCCAAGTTTTAGTAAACCATTTGTTTTAAATAATGGTACTGAACTTCCTTGGGGTAGAACCATGCTTGTAAATGTTGCTATAATTATTTCATTGTTTATGTTTGCTAAATCGGCACCTAAATTTATTTGTGATGTTTTAGGTATTAAAGATACTGGAAATCTTACAGATATGTTTAAACGTGCTGGTGGTTTGGCTGGTACAGGATTAGGTGTAGGACGTGATGGTTATGCCACATATAAGAATAAAGTTAATAAATTAAAAAAAGAAAATGAAGGTGAAAAATTAAAACCTGGTGATAGAGCTAAGGCGCTGAAATCTGCTTTTAAAGCATCTGGTTCTTCTTTAAAAGCAGGATTAAGTTCTGTTGGACACAATAAAGGTTTTAAAGATACTATGAATGCTAGTAAAAGGGCTGCTAGGAAAAATTATGATATTAACGAAGCGTTAGAAAGTAGTGGTAAGTCAATGTGGGATTATCGTAAAGAATCGCTTAATAGAATGATGGGAATTGATAGCAGTGCGGATTTTTATAAAAATGAAGCGGAAAAGTCAAGAAAATTGAGCAATGCTGCTAAAAGTAGTATTGATTCGATATCCGGATTGATTCCTGCTAAGGCTGCTAATTTAGCGTTAGATGAAGAAACTGCTAGAAGATTTATGCTAAATGCAACTGGCTCAGCTGATGGCACGTTAACTATAGGATTTACTGCAGATGGTCGAGAAAGAACAATTACAGCAGCAGATTTAATTGGTAGAGAAATTAGAGATGCTAATGGAAAGGTAATTGGTTACGAGTCTAACGTATCGATTGGTCAATTGATGCATGAATTAGAAAGTATGAAAACTGCTAAAGCATCTGACTATTTTATGGAATATAAGAAGGATCCTACACGTGAATTAACTAAAGAGGAAGAGCAAGCAGAAATTGAAAAAATTAGGCAACATAATGATAGAGTTCAGGAAGCTTTTAGTAAAGTTCAAGGAAGTGTTCAATATGTTCAAGATAAGTTAAATGGGGATGTAGGTGTGTTTGTGTTGAATAACGCTACTGATAGGACACGTATACCTAATATTCCGGCAATTGAAAATACTATTCAACACACTATTAATGCGTATTTTGAAGGTAAAAATACTAACTTTGCTAAACGTGTTACAGCAGAAGGTATTGCAAGAGGTTGGATTAATCAAGCTGGTGAACCAATTAATGGTCATGCAGGTGATTGGTTTAATTATGTTAAAACAGAAGGTCTTAGAGAAGAAAGTGCGTCTATTAATAAGGGAGATCCTGCTGAAAGTATTGTTAAAGATATATATGATAGATACAGTGATAAAAAATAGTATATAAAAGTAATAAAAAGGAGTGTGATATAGATGAATGAGAATAATCAATATTTGATCCCCGCTAATACGAAGAAGGGACAATTAATATTTGGGGTTTTTATGCCGATAGATTTAATTATTTTTGGGGTTGGATTGGCAATAACTTTTGTTGCTTTGATTTTGGTTTCTGATTCTGGTGTTGGGACATGGGCTTCTATTGTGTCTATTGTGCCAGCAGTAGCAGCTACAACGTTAGTATTTCCTTTCCCAAATTATCATAATATAAGAGTGGCAATAGGTGAAATAATTAATTTTTATAGTAATAATCGTAATTATGTATGGAGAGGTTGGTGTATAAAATATGAATCAAGGAACAAATAAGCAGGTACAAAGACCTGTTAATAATCAAAATCGAAATGTACAGAACAAAAGCCCATTTACTGAGAATTGGGTAAAAATTCGTTCGATTAAAAATGGGATAATTACTTTACCTAATCGCGATATGGTGACTGGTGTTAAGGTTGAACCACGAAATATCTTTATTATGGAACAGATTCAACAAGATAATATACTTAATGCTTTAAAGAATTGTTATAATACTTTTAACTTTGAATTTTGGTTAATAGCAGCGGATCGTCCTGTGGATATTTCGATATATCGTTCTCAACTTGAATTAAAACTTAATGAAGAAAATGATCCTGCAATAAGAAAGATGATTGCGCAAGATTTAGAAAAGGCTGAAATGTTTGTTAATAATCAGGTTGTTGATACAGAGTATTATTTATTATTTAAAGAAAATAATATTGATATGTTAAATCAAAAGGTTCGTTCTATGATTGATGGTTTTGCTAATTGTAGTATGTTAGCGAGTCAAACAACTGATGATGATTTACGTGTTATTCTTGATAATTTCTTAAATGGTGGGGTTAGAACAGATTTTGGAACGGTGGTGTTAAAATGAGTTTATTTACATCGGAAATTGCCCCTAAGGGGTTACAATTTAATCCAAGTGATTTTGTAATTAGTGATAAATATGCCACAATTATGACGGTTGTTTCTTATCCTAAGTTTATTTCACCAGGATTTTTATCTGATTTAACTAATATATCAGGAATTAAAGTTGTTATTAAACATATTCCTGTACCTTTTTCAATGCTTCAAAAAATGATTAATAAGCAACTTGCTGATTATAAAGCAAGATATGAAAAAGAAAAGGATCGTACTTACCAAGAACGTATTCGTCAGGATTATGAATCATTGGAATATTTTGTTACAATGTTAGCAGCTAATCAAGATTTAATTTTTGATTGCCAACTACATATATTGATTACAGCTAATTCTAAAGAGGAATTAGAAAATAAAAAAACTAATATTAAAAATTATTTGGATTCAATGGAATTAAGAGCATTTTCTTTAAGATTTGAACAAGAAACAATTTTAAAATCAATGCTTCCTATTTTTCCAAAACAACGTGTTGAAGAACGTATAGGAACACCTATTCCTTCAATTACTTGTGCTGCGATGTATCCATATGTTTTTGATTCGATTAAAGACCCTGGATTATCTAATTTAATTGGTGTTGATTTCTCTGGTGGAGTAATTTTATTTAATCAATTTTTATATAAAATTCGTAAGGAAAATAATCGTGTAAATGCTAATATGATTATTCTTGGTGGAACTGGTAGTGGTAAGAGTACTGCTGCTAAATTAATTACTCGTGGACATATTCGTAATCGTTGTCAAATAGTAGCGATTGACCCAGAAAATGAATTAGAAAATATGGCATTATTATATGGTGGTGAAGTAATTGATCTTGGTAAAGGTGGAAGTTATGGAATGATAAATCCCCTTGAAATTGTTATGGATGCTGATGAAGAAGACATTCAAAATGGTTTAGGTTATACGGTGCTAACTAGAACACTTCAATTCCTAAAAGCTTTTATGAAATATTATTATCCAAGCATTGAAGAAGATGTTTTAACGTTATTTAGTGAAATAGTCCAAGATACATATCATCGTTTTGAAATAAATTTTGAGAGTGATTTTTCTCATAAGAATAGCGCGGATTTTCCAACATTTAGCGATGTTTATGCAACAGTTCGAAGTCGCTTAACTGCAACTACCGATAAAACTCATGAACGTGACGTATTAGAAAGGTTAGAATTAAAAGTAAGACCATTTGTTCGTGAATTAAAATATTATTTTGATGGTCATACATCAATTCCTCATAATACGGAATTTATTGTTTTTAATATCAAAGAATTAATGAATGCCGATGAGAATATTCGTAACGCTTTATTCTTTAATGTTTTAAAATATGCTTGGGGATTATGCTTAGATCGTAATAAAGATACGATATTGATGGTTGATGAAGCGCATGTATTACTATCAGGTAATAATGTTTTAGGTGCTGATTTCTTATCACAAGTACAAAGACGTGCTCGTAAATATAATACTGGAACAATTATTATTACTCAACAACCTAGTGATTTTTCTAATCCTAGTGTTATAACACAAGGAAAGGCTATTTTTGATAATGCTTCGTATTACTTAATTATGCAATTAAGAAAAAAATCAGTTGAAGATTTATCGCATTTGGTTGATTTAAATGATAATGAAATAGAAAATATAAAACGATATACTCAAGGACAAGCCTTATTTGTATGCGGAAATAAACGAATGCAAATGGATGTTATTGTTACCCAAGATGAACTAGATTCTTTTGGTTCAGGCGGGGGATTATAAGGAGAATAAGGCCTCAATTAAGGCCTTTTTACATAGGAGGTAGTATATGGATGATTCTGAATTAGAAGAAATTGATGATTCTGAGTTAGATGAAACAGATGATTCTGAATTTGATGAAATAGATGATTCTGATGATGAGCAAAATTCAAATGGTTATGAGGAAAATAATGAGAGTAGTAAGAAAAACAATCATTATAGTTCTAAGAAAAATAAAAGTTTATCCACAAAAATTAATGCAAGTGCTTTAAATGTAACAAATAATAAACTATTAAATAAAAATAATCATAGTTCTCTTCCGAATAAAGGTTCTGCTTCTAAAGATTCTTCTATTGCTAGTAAATTGAGAAATAGAAAAAAGCCTTTAAATTTTTTAAATCGAAACAAAAATAATAATGATAGTACATCAAATGATAGTAATAATAATGATAATAATACTGATAATGATAGTAGTGATAGTGCTGGTAATGAGTTTATTGAAGGTGTTCGCAAGATAAGAAGGATTATTCCGGCTATTATATCAGCAATAGTTTCTTTTATATTTATTGCCATTGTTGTTTTTTTTGTTATAATTGTTATGATGATAGTTTCAATTTTTAGTGGTTCGGATTTTTCCAATTTAGATTCTAATGTTCTTGTTGATGAAGACTCAGAGTATTATGAAGAAGCTAATCTGTATTATGAGAAATTAAATGAAGCAGCTGATATGTATGCTGATTCATGTGGCATTTACTTAAATCGAAGCTATATTCATGCGACTTTAACTTATATAAATAATGTTTCTCAGTATGATAATGAACCTGGTGCCCGTTATCAATTAATGGCAGATAATGCTGATGATGTTGCTAAATTGATGGTTAATAATTGCAACGTAGATTATGGGATTGGGGGAATATTTTATAATAATTTACTTAAAAGTTCATTTTTACAAAATTATTATAAAGATATTTTATCATATATGGATGCTAAAACTTTAGTAGATAATATCTTTGAATATGCGGAAGATAGTATTTTAATTGCTAATTTAAGTTCTGGGTATATTTCTAATAATCTTAGGGTTACAATGGGAACTTGTGAGCAACCTTATAATAAAAAATTACTTAATGAAGGTAATAAGTATTCATCAAATATAGGATTTTCGGATTATATAATGGGAGTTATAATGGGGGAAGTTGAAGAGGCAATTAAGAAGGAGAATAAAGAATTTTTAAAAGCCTTTACAATAGTTGCTTCATCTTACGCTTTATCGCGTGCTGAATATAAAACTGGTGATAGTGAAATATGGGTTCATAATGGTAATTGTTGGCAATTATCGTGTGATATTAAAGATGGGTGTACTTATTGTTATGATTTAGGTGAATATGGAACAACTTTCACTGGTAATCAAAAATGTGATAAATTAGGATACAGGAAAGATTCAATGACTAGTGAACAACGTCAGATTTTGGATGAGGTATTTGAAGAAGTTTTTGGAACAGTTATGTTAACTAATAATAATGATATTAAAGAACCATCATACCGTGATAAATCTTCAACTTGTGGAAATAAAGAATGTTTAGGTCAAGAAGATGCAATTCGTGATGCTAGAAATGGTATGGATTATCAGTCTATTCTTGAAAAGTATTATGATAATTTTATTCTTTCTAATATGCGTGAAGATTCATACGTTTCTGATGTTACATATGGTGATGGAGGATATAGTAATGAAGTTGTATATTATGATCAAACTGATTATAAAAATAAGTTTTGTGGTTTAAGTAATCAAACAATTTCTAGTTCTGGATGTGGAGTTACTTCAATGGCAATGATTTTATCAACGTTTGTTGATTCGTCATATACTCCGGTTAGAGTAATGGAAGAAGCTTATGGAGGAAAATACTGTGGTAGTGGTATTAGTGGTACATCAGTTGACTTCTTTAGATTTTCTGCCCAAAAGCATAATTTAGATTATCAAGGAGTTGGAAAAAAAGGTGATATGCAAGTTGTTTTAGATGCTTTAAAAAGTGGTAATTCCCTTGTTGTTGCTCATATGGGACAAGGTACTTTTACTAATAGTGGACACTATATTGTTTTAACTAAAGTTAATGAAAAAGGTCAGGTTTATGTTCTTGATTCATATAATTCTAGAAGAACGGGATGGCATGATTTTAATAGTGTAATTGTTAAACAATTAAAGAGTTATGGAAAATTCCATATTATAACAAAAAGGTGATTTATGAAAAAGATATTATTATTAATAAGTTGTATATTTTTAATTACAGGGTGTAAGGTTGAATATAATTTAAGTATTAATAATGATTTAAAAGTATCCGAAGAAGTTGTGATGACTGGAACTGATGAATTTTTTGATTCATTTTACAAAAGTAGTAAATTAAATGTTATTGAAACAATGCTTAATGATTTTAGAAGGGAAGAGTTGGAAAATAATAATTATGATTATTCAGTGGTTGAAGGAGATAAACCATACGTTGTTGCTCGTAAAAATTATTCTAATATAGATGAGTTTTCTTCATCAACTATTTTTCAAAAACAATATTTTGAAGATATTGAGGTATTAGAAAAAGATGGAATTATTACTATAAATTCTGTAGGTTTTATGCCAATTGATCCAGATAGTATAGAAAGATATTTAATAAGGTCAACTACTATTTCGATTTCGTTACCGTATGAAGTTGTTGAAAATAATGCATCATCTTTTGATAATAAAAATAATACTTATACATGGTATATAAATGATGATATGAAGGCTTTTTCTATTAATTTATCCTATGATACTAATAAGATTT
>JAZULI010000213.1:0-1823 GCA_045603025.1 Bacilli bacterium | reverse complement strand
AAATAATAATTTAAAAAATAGTAACGAAGTTTATATAGAAGTAGATAAATTAAATGTAGAATTGAAGGATAATTGTTATAGTGTAAGTGGTGTTTTTGTGAAAGATAATAATTATCAACCTTATTTAATTTGTTCTGATTATGAAACTAAATTTAATAATGAAAATGAGTATATTAAATTAAATGGCCGGGATATTGTGTTCATAAATAAAGATATTGAATATGTTGAAACTTATTATGAGACTTTATCTGATGTATCAGTTGATATAAAGACAAATATTGGAACTACAGAGGGTGTTTATTATGTGGATTATGTGATAACAAAAAATAATTTAGTACTAAAAACAATAACGCGAAAAATTATTTTTTTAGATAATGATGAAATTACTAATTTTTATCCTAAAGTTACATTAAATGGTGAAAAAACAGAATTTTTAGAAATAAATAGTAATTATATTGAAAAAGGTGTAAATAGTTTTGATATAGATGATGGAATAATAAGTGATGTTAAGATTATTGGTGAAGTTGATAATAAACACGCAGGTGAATATAATCTAAATTATATTGTAATGAATTCTAAAGGTTATGCATCATCAGTAAAAAGAAAAGTAATTGTCGTTAATAGTGAAATTGTTGTTGATTATATAACATTTCCTACTGATTTTACTAATGGAAATGTTTCGATTATTTTACAAGTATATTGTGAAAATTATAAATATACACTTCTTCCTAACAATGAGATAAGTTATGAGAAGAATATACAATATGAAGTAGGAGAAAATGGCAGTTATAGTTTTAAAATATATGCTAAAAATGAAACATTTAAAGAAGAAATAATTACAGTTGAAAATATTGATCTAGAAAAACCTAATGGTAGTTGTTCGGGATATTATTTGGATAATAAATCATATATTACAGTTAATGCTGAAGATAGTGGTAGTGGAATTGATAAATATGTAATTGATGGTAGTGCATATAACGATAAAGCTATAATTTTACCTGGAGAAATTAAAAATATAAGTGTTAATATATATGACAAGTCAGGAAATTATATTAATGTTAGCTGTCAGTTAGAGGATAGAAATCCTGTTACAAGTGCGTGTAACGATAAGACTATTTATCCAGGAAATAAGTATGTTTTTACACAAGAACAAAAAGAAAAAATGGCTGCAATGGTTTCAGCAGAAGCAGGTGGCAATCCAAATGAGGCTACAGATTTTTTAGGAATGAAACTAGTTGCCTCACATATGTGTAATTATTATGAGAAATTATATAAAAACGAGGAATGGACTGGCAAAAAATTACACTGGTTAATAACAACTAGTAATTGGTATGCAGAAATGACTAAAAAAAGTAAATATAATTCAACTAATCCACGACATCAACTTGCTTTACAAGCGGTAGAAGAGGTAATGGTTAATGGTAATCGAATTTTACCGCATTATATTGATGAATTTGATATGTTTCCTAACGATGTAATGAGACCATTAAGTAATGTGGAAGAATATGAGAGAGATAAAACCATATATTATGGAATAAATTGGATAAAAGTAACTTTTTGGTGTATTAATATGGATCCAGGTGGAAAACGAGGAAATATTTTTGGTTATACGTCAAAATAAATAATATAATTATTATTATTAAAAAAAATAAAAATACCATAGAAATACTTGATTTTTTGAGTATTTCTTTTTAATATATTATTATATGGAAAGGTTTTTATGAAAAAAATAATTGAAATTGATTTAATAAATAAAGATGATGTTTTAGAAAAATATAATAAAAAAATAATAAATAAAGATCTAATTAATTATATTGTTGATA
>JAZULI010000212.1:0-14703 GCA_045603025.1 Bacilli bacterium | reverse complement strand
TCATTAATAATTTTTTCAATATTAGAAGAAGATTCATTATTCTTAATTAATAAAATAACATCATTCATTGAACTCTCTAAATTATTTTTACACAATATTATTTTACCAATATCAATAAAGGCAAAGACTAATAAAATAAATACTGGCAAAATTAAAACGAATTCAACAAGAGCCTGTCCCTTTTTATTCATACTTCACCTCATATAAAGATTATCTAATCATTTCTAATTGGTATGGTTTATTCTCTGTTCCATTACCGTTAACAATTGATACACTTTTCTTTAAATATAATGATGGTTTAATATTATACGTTGTATCAGATGATGCGACACTTGTTGGAACATTTTCATTTATTCCTAAAACATTTGTATCACTAATCGGACTCATTGTTAAATAAGCACCTGTTAACCATGTATTACTTGATATATTTGTACTATTTAATTCACTTGTATAATATGTTATATCTGTACTATATAAATAATCACTAGCATTTATACTATTTATATAACCTTCGATACTTGATGTTTGTTCATTAGTAAGTAATGATGTATATGTATCAGTTAAGGCAATAGTTCCATTATAGAAATTACTATATTCAACCATTTCTTTTACTTTTTCATTTAGACTATCGTAATAATCTTCATTACTTGTATAATTACTTTGTGCTATTTCTTCATCTTTTACTATTTTAACTTTACCATCAACAACACCAATAATTCTCCATAATTCGTTATTAAATGTTACATAATTATCAGGATCAGTTCCAGAATAACGATATTCTTTTATATTACCTGTCCCATCATATAAAGCACCATCTTCTTTAATTGGATATAGTCCTTTATTTTTACCTACTAAATTACTTAAATACATATATCCATATTCATCAATATTAGAAGCTTCAACAACATACTTTCCACTAAAAGTTTCTGTTGTTTCACCACCTTCATAATAATAATCTAACCATATTGTTGATTGTAAGACAACACTTTCACCTTTATCCATAAAGAAATCATATAAAATATTATTATTTTCTCCTAAATTTCCTACATTAACAACTGTTCCATTGTTTAAAAAACCAAAACGAACATTATTAACATCTAAATTAGAGTTTTCATCTTCAACTAATCCAATAACAACTCTTACACCAATTGGATTATTATTTGTAATTGTAAAAGTAATTTTTTGATTATTTAAACCATCACTATCTTTTTGTCCTCGAGCATCTTCTATTGCTACTTTTCCTTCTTCTGTTATATTAAAAGTTAATAAATCAGTTACTAAACCCAAATTAGAACTTTCATAATTTTCAACATAAAAAACAATAGCATAAGTTAATCCTATTAATAAAAATATTCCCAATATACCAAAATATAAATATTTATTCCTATTATTCTTTTTATTTGTACTAAACATGATTTCTTCCATCTATAATCACCCTAATATAATAATACCAATTTTTAACTTTTTTTACAATAAAAAAATAGGAAAAATTCCTATTTTACATAATCACACTTTTCATTACTACATTTAGCAACATTATCCTTAATAATTAATAAATTATTACACTTTGGGCAAACATCTCCAGTTGGCATATCCCAAAGAGCTACTTTACATTTAGGAAAATGATTACATCCATAAAATATTTTACCTTTTCTCGTTTTCTTTTCAACAATTTTACCACCACAATTAGGACAATCCATTATCTCTTTTACTTCACTTTTTTCTTCTTTTTCTTCTTTTTTGATGTATTTACAAGTTGGGTAATTGGAACATGCAACAAACTCTCCATAACGACTTTTTCTAATAACTAATGGACTATTACAATTAGGACATAATTCCCCCGTTTCCTTTAGGGGAACCTTTTCCATTTTTTCATTAGCTTCATTTAGAGTTTTATCAAATATATCATAAAATTCTTTTAATATTTTAATATTATCAACTTTACCATCCGCGATTTCATCTAAATCTTTTTCCATATTAGCCGTATATTTAACATTTATTATATTACTAAAATATTCACTTAATTTTTCTGTTACTTGAAAACCAATTTCCGTTGGAACAAACTTTTTATCTTCTAATATAACATACCCTCGATCTTTAATATTTGACATAATTGTTGCATATGTTGAAGGTCTACCTATCCCTAATTCCTCTAATTCATGAATTAATTTTGCTTCCGTATACCGAGGTTTTGGTTTCGTAAAATGTTCATTACATTCAATCTTATTAGATATTATTTCCTTATTTAAATAACTACTCATATCTGGTAATTCATTATCATTATTATCTTCGAAACTTCCATATACTTTTAAATAACCATCAAAAGTAATTACACTACCCGTTGTTTTAAATTGATAATTATTATTATCTAAAATAATAGTCGTAACTTTTGTCTTAGCATCACTCATTAAACTTGCAAGGGTTCTAAAATAAATTAAACTATATAATTTATATTCATCATTTGTTAAATATTTTTTAATACTTAATGGAGTTCTATTAATATTTGTTGGTCGAATCGCTTCATGAGCATCTTGGATATTATCATTCTTTTTATTTTTTTTAACATAACCAATATATTCTTCACCATATTCATTTTTAATATAACCAAAGGCTTTTTTTGTAAATTCTTCACTTAAACGAATTGAATCAGTACGCATATAAGTAATTAAACCAGTTGTTTCATTTTCCAAATCAATACCTTCATATAATTTTTGAGCTACCATCATTGTTTTTTTAGCATTAAAATTTAATTTAGTAGATGATTCTTGTTGTAAAGTAGAAGTTGTAAATGGATATTTAGAACTTCTATTTTTATTTTTACTTTCAATATTTTTAACTAAAAATTCTTTTTTCAAACTATTTAAAATATCAAAAGCCTCTTCTTTATCTTTTAATTCAATATTTTCATTATTATAAGCATATAATTCACTTTCAAACTTGGGAAATGAGGCATTAATTGTATAATAAGCTTCCTTAACAAAAGATTGAATTTCCTTTTCTCTTTCAACAACTAATTTTAAGGCAACACTTTGAACTCTACCTGCACTAGTTCCATCCGTTTTCTTTTTCATTAAACTACTTAAACGAAAACCAATAATTCGGTCTAGAATTCTTCTTGTTTCTTGACTTTTAACTAAATTATAATCAATCTTTCTTGGATTATTTAATCCTTCTAAAACTTTATCTTTCGTTATTTCATAAAATAATACTCGATCATAATTATCTTTTATTTTTAAAGTATCATATAAATGCCAACTAATCGCTTCACCTTCACGATCAGGGTCGGTTGCTAAATAAATATGATCAGCTTGTTTAACTAATTTTTCTAATTCTTTAATAACTTTCTTTTTTTCTTTCATTGGTACATAATTAGGTTTAAAATCATTTTCTAAATCAATTCCTAGACCATACTTTCCATTGGTTCCTAAATCTCTAATATGCCCAATACTACTTACTACTTTATAATTACTACCTAAATATTTTTCAATTGTTTTACTTTTAGCAGGAGATTCTACTATTACTAAATTCATTTTCACACCTCATTAATAATTTATACTAATTATTTATTTTTTTGTCAATAAAATTAAAAAGAATTAGAAAATTTTCTAATTCCTTGACTATTCTGGATTATATTTTAATACCGTAAATACTTCATAAGTTGATGTGCTTGAAGTTATCTCTGTTGAAAATAGTGAACCTGTTGTTGTATAACCACCTCGACGCATAATTCCGGTATTATTAAGAGTTAATGTACCATCTTGCCACATACCATTTTCTGTAAAAGTTCTTACATGTTCTTTTATTCCATCACCTAAACGGAATACTTCTAAATAAGCTGACTTATCTGCTGTATCAATTATTCCGGTATATGGCATATAAGAATAGGCAGTATAAAATGAACTATCCATTTTATAATTTGTTGTAGGAACTGTACCATCTTCTTTCATAACAACACCCATAACAGTTGTATAATTACCACCTGACATATCATATACTCCATAAATAGTTCCAGTAGTTGAGGCTCCAGGCCCAATTTGTCCTATCGGATAAGTTATTTCATTAGTTGTATGTGTTGCATCTGTTAAATAATAATATTCACTATCAGTCGAAGAGTTCGTATGAAGTGATGTATCCCCACTTTTATAATTAGTAATACGTCCAGTATATTGAGTACTTGGATTATTATAAACTCTGGAAAACGATTTTATCGTTTCATTTGAATACATTGGATTGCCACTTTTTCCATAAACACTATTAGTAAGAATGGCAATTGCTCCCCACTCCATGCTTGTTATTGGATGAGTGTCTAAAGCATTATTTCCATCAGTATACAACCATGTAGCTTCATCATATGAAGCGGTACTTGCTTGTTCAAATCCAAAAGGATTAGTTTCATTAATCATTTGTCTTACATAAGAACTAGTTGCCGCTGATCCACCATTATAAACTTGTGTATTATCAACAATCTGAATAGTAGAATAATTACGATTAGCAAATTTTCCAACCCAAAAACCAGTATCATTACCGACAAATGATGGATGAGTATAAGTACTTAAATTATTTTGAACACTGCCATAAACACTATCAGTACAAATTTCACTATATAAGTGTGGATTATCCGTTGTTGAAATACTTTCAACACAAGTAACAGTTCCACTTTCATCTATATCATTTCGACCTAAGAAATTAATATTAATTAATCTTTCATATGAAGGATTACCATCACCACTAACTACGTAATATTTATATTTAGGAATCCAAACAAAGAAGGCATTAATATCATCCTTAACAATAGTTGTTCCTGATTCCGCGCTTAAATATGTACTCCGATTAGTGTCTGTTACTGTTACTGCATTAGCCCATCTAAAATTATCATAATCATACCATATATGACTTTCATTATTATTATTAACATCTGCCTTAACCCATGTACCTTCTGTTTCATTACCATCACCTGGCACATAATAAACTGGAATCATATTACTAGGTAGTGATGGCACATTAGCTCCTGAATGATCAAAACTAGCCGATACATTAACATAACTTGTATCCATTTCTTTATCAAATTTTTCTTCTTTACTTTCTTGAACTAAAAACTCAATAGTTACTTCTTCAGTAGTGGTATTATTAATTGTAATCTGAGATGTTATATTACCATTACTAGAAATACTACCTGCAGAAGCATTATCACTACTGGTTTCATAAATGGATACTCCTGTAGGAACCCCTTTATGCATAATTCGATAATACATTGTTATACTTGAAGAATTAACTAGAGTAAACGTAGTATCTTTTGAACTACCAGCTGAAACAGTGATTTTATCATCTGTTAAATCATTATTTACAACATTAATAATATTTGTATTTACTACAATACTTGAAACATTATCCTTTATTTGTTTTATTACAAAAATACTATATGTATAATATAAACCCATAATCAAAAAGTTGAAAATGACAAACATAATTACCACTTTACGATCTATTTTTATATCTTTTTTTAATAAATCCATTACCATAAGATACTCTCCTAGTCTCTATTTCTATTATATCATTTTTCCTTAATTTGTATATAGCAAATTCAAATTAATTTCTAAAATTGACTTTTTATTGACTATCTCCCCACTTTTAATACTTTGCGTTTTTACATATCCATTGCCATTAATTATATAATCAATGTCTAATAAATTACATAAAGTTATAACTTCACTTTTACTATAACCATTTAAATCAGGCATTTTTATCTCATTACTATCCGTAATTAAAAAGACTTTATCCCCAATTGTTATTTTACTATTTTTAGGATATTGATTTATAATTGTTTTTCCATTTCCAATAACAATTGGTTTTAGATTATTTTTTTCAAGTTCTAATAAAACTTCATTAACATCATGATTAACATAATTATTAATTTCATAAGTTGACAATAAATTTTCTTCATCCTTAAAATCGTAAATATTATAATATTTTGAAATATTTTTAATAATATCCTTTACAACTTCCCCTAAAATCTTAACCGTATTACTCTTCTTAACAACCGCATAAATTATTATTTCCGGATTATCCTTTGGAAACATTAAAGCGACACTACGATTTAAATCACTATCTCCCGTTAAATATCCACTTCCGTCTTTGGCGATTTGAGCTGTTCCGGTTTTACCAATAATATCATATCCATCTAATTTGTAAGTAATACCAACACCATCTTTATCATTTATTGTTCGGTACATTAAATTTTTAATATATTCAACTGTTTCCGTTTTCGCAACTACCCCTAATTCTTTTCTTTTTCCTTCTTCAATAATATTACCATTACTATCAACTACTTTATCAATAATATAAGGTTCTAATAATACCCCATCATTAGCGATTGAAGTTAAGGCTTTAATATACTGAATTGGTGTTGTTTTAATACCTTGTCCAAACGATGCATTAAGAATTTCCGTTTCATATTTAAACTCAATTTGTCCACTTGATTCTAAACTACCACCAATTCCCGTTTTCGAGCCAAATCCTAATTTTAATAAATAATTTTTAAAGTATGATGGATCAAGATATTTAGTAATTAAATTCATAACCGCCGTATTACTTGAATAAACAAACCCTTTATCGTAAGTTATATAACCCCAACCTTTTTTATCAAAATCTCCCATTACTGTTCCATCACTTGCTGTAAAAGTTCCTGATTTATATAATTCATCACCATTATAAACACCCGCTTCTAAAGCAGCCATATAAGTAAATATTTTCATGGTACTACCAGGTTCAAATGAAACGGCCGTTATTCCATCTAAATAATTAGTAATATTTCTGACATTAGGATCAAACGATGGATTACTAGCATAGGCTAAAATCTTTCCTGTTTTAGCTTCCGCTACAATAATATCTAATTCATCATATTTATAATTACTATATGTATCAATTGCTTTTTCAACAAAAAATTGGACATTATTATCAATTGTCAAATAAACGGAATCTCCATCTACCGATTCTTCAGTATATTCTTCAGTACCTGCGATTTTATAACCATTTCTATCCTTTTGATAAATTGTAAAACCATCAGTTCCTACTAAAGATTCATTATATATTTTTTCAATACCTAATTCACCTTGCATTGTTCCATCTTCTTGTTCTTTAGCATAACCAACTAAATATGAGGCAAAATCACCATATGGATAATATCTTTTTGTTGTTTCTATAAAGTCAATCCCTGGCAATTTAGCAGACTTAATTCGATCTTTCGTTATTTCATTTAAGCCCTTACCTTTAACACCAAATTCCGTTTGATAAACATTTTCCTTATTTAAATATTTTAAAATTGTTTCTTCTTCCATTTCTAAAATAGCTGATAAAACTAAAGCCGTATTTTCTTTATCAACTACATGCTGGGGATTATTTTCATTAGTTGTTCTTTTAGGATCAAGATAGGCTATTAAAGTATAACTAGATACATCTTGCGCTAAGACATTTCCTTTAGCATCATATATTGTTCCCCGATGGGCATTATTGGTTATTTTTTTAGTAATTCGATTATTCGCTAATACCTGTAAATTAACCCCATCGATTTCACTGCTTAAAGCCAATTGACTACAGCGAATAATTAAAATTCCAATAGAAAAAAGAGCACATATTAATGCCAAATTACTAATTTTAACATTTTTATTTACTCTTTTCATACTTCCTCCTTATGATATATATAAATATAACATATTTGAGTTCAAATTAATATTAATTTCACAAACATTTACTCAATATTTTTAATATTTTCATTATTATAGGTTAAACCTTCACTCTTAATTACTTCACGAATATTATCAAGAGAAGCTAATTCATTTATTTTCATCTCTAAACCTTCGTTAGTTTTTTCTTGAGTACTAATACTTTTTTTCATTTTTTCTACTTTATAATTTATTTCAGATAAAGTTGATTTAGTAAAAACAACTACCATTGGAGAAACAATTACTAAAAGAATCGCAAAAGCATAGATAAATTTTTCAAATTTAGTTAATTTAACCCGTTTTTTATTCTTTCCCATAATTTCTCCTTTCTATTTTATCGAATACGTTCAATAATTCGTAATTTACTTGAACGACTTCTATTATTTTCTTCTAATTCATGTTCACTTGGAACAATTACTTTATTATTAATTAATTTAAATTTTGGTTGATACTCTTCAGGTATTTCTGGAAGACCTCTAACTAATTTATCAACACTAGTTACTTCTTTAAAAATATCTTTGACCATTTTATCTTCAAGTGAATGGAAAGTTATAACAACAATTCTTCCTCCCACTTTTAAAAGTGACAAAGCATCTCTTAACGCTATTTCTAAAACATCTAATTCATGATTAACTTCAATTCTAATCGCTTGAAAAGTCTTTTTACCAGGATGTTTTAATTGACGTTCTTTATATGGCATTGATGATTTAATAATTTCTACTAATTCTAAAGTTGTTTCAATTGGTTTAATCTCTCGACTTTTTACGATATTTTTAGCAATACTAGCAGCATATTTTTCTTCTCCATAACGAAAAATAATATCTTTTAAATCTTTTTCACTATATTCGTTGACCACTGTGTAAGCTGAAAAATCACTTTCTTGATCCATCCGCATATCAAGTTTAGCATCATTATGATAACTAAAGCCACGATCTGCATTATCAAGTTGTGGACTACTAACTCCTAAGTCAAACAAGATACCATCAACTTCACTTACGTTTCTTTTATTAAGTTCACTTTTAATGTTTTTAAAATTACTTTTAATAATTTCAAAATTATCACTTATATTTTTTAATTTCTGATAAGAATAAGAAATCGCTTCTTTATCTTGATCAAAGGCGAATAGAAAACCCCTTTTCATACGCTTTAAAATTTCACTACTGTGACCTGCATAACCTAAGGTGCAATCAACATAAATACCCGAATCATTCAAGTTTAAACCTTTAATAGATTCTTCTTTCATAACACTATAATGCATAAATCCTCCTAAAGTTCAAAACTCGAATCAAATAAATTTTCCGAAATATCAGATAAACAATCTACATTTTCTTGCATGAAACTTTCCCATTTACTTTCTTCCCAAATTTCAATTCGGTTAACAACCCCAACTACAACTACATTTTTTAAAATGTTAGCATAGTCAAGCAAATAAGAAGGTATAACGATCCGACCTTGTTTATCGAATTCCAAAGTAATGGCCCCACTGGTAAAAAAACGCGTAAAATTTCTTGCATCTTTTTTCGTAAATGGTAGTGAATTTAATTTTTCTAACATTTTTTGCCATACATTTAATTGATAACCAAATAAACATCCATCTAATCCACGAGTAATAACAATCTTATCACCCATCTCATCACGAACTTTACTTGGAACAATTAATCTCTTTTTGACATCCAAAGAATGCCTGTACTCTCCTGTAAACATAAATTCACCACTTTTCCCCACTTAGTGCCACACTTCATATTAATAATACAATAAAATAATATTAAAGTAAAGTTTTTTAAACTATTTTTTATATACTTTACATAATTTACAAAAAAACATACATACTATTAACGAAAGGAAAAATTATGGAAAATATTAAAATAAAAGACTATATTATTAATAATTTTAAAGATGATAACGAGGAAACACTAAGAAATGCAATTGAAGAATCAATTAGTGAAAATGATGAAGTTGTTTTACCAGGAATGGGTGTTTTTCTATCACTTATTTGGAATGGAAGCGATGAAGATACAAAAAAAAGAATGTTAAATTCCCTTTATCAAGAATTACAAAAAAACAAATAAAAAGCTACAAAGTTTTTTTCTTTATAGCTTTTTTTATTAAAATTTTATTTTATCTAAAACATAATCTTTAACTTCTGAAAGATTTAAAGTAATTTGTTCCATCGTATCACGATTTCTAAGAGTAACTGTATTATTATTTAAAGTTTCATCATCAATTGTAATACAAAATGGAGTTCCAACGGCATCAGCACGACGATATCTTTTACCAATATTACCCGCTTCATCATAACTAGTCATAAAATATTTACTTAATTCGGTATATATTTCCATCGCTTTTTCACTATGATTTTTCTTAATTAAAGGTAATACACACACTTTATAAGGTGAAAGGAATGGTAATAATTTTAATACTTCACGACTACTTCCATCAGCAAGAGTTTCTTTTTGATAGCATTCAAATAATACTGCAAGAACCGTCCGATCAAGTCCATAAGTTGATTCAATAATATACGGAATATATTTTTCATTGGTTGTAGGATCAAGATACATCATACTCTCACCACTATATTCTTGATGACGTGTTAAATCATAATTAGTTCTATTATGAGTACCATTAATTTCACCCCAACCAAATGGGAATAAATAATCAATATCACAAGCCGCTTTCGCGTAATGAGCAAGTTTTTCATGATCATGAAAACGAAGTTTCTCACTAGGTAATCCTAAATCTTCATAGAATTTTTTACCATATTCTTTAAAATATTCATAAAGTTCTTGATCCTCACCTTCTTTACAGAAAGTTTGATATTCCATTTGTTCAAACTCAATTGTTCTAAAGGTAAAATTACCTGGAGTTATTTCATTTCTAAAGGCTTTTCCAATTTGACCAATACTAAATGGTAACTTAGCTCGCATACTTCTTTGTACATTTAAATAATTAACATATTCACCTTGGGCATTTTCTGGACGAAGATAAACAACACTTTTATTATCTTTTGTAACACCTCTATATGTCTCAAACATTAATTTAAATTGTCTAATTTCGGTAAAATCACATTTACCACATTTAGGACAAGGAATTTTATTTTCATTAATGTAATTAATTAATTCTTCATTAGTCATTTTGTCACCAATACTAGAATTAGTATAATCATTAATCAAATTATCCGCACGATGTCTCGTTTTACAATGACGACAATCAGTAAGAGGATCAGCGAAACTATCAACATGCCCTGATGCTTCCCAAACTCTCGGATGCATTAAAATATCTGCATCAACTTCATAAGCATTAGGACGTTCTTGAATAAAACGTTTACGCCAAGCATCTTTAATATTGTTTTTAAGTCTACTACCTAAAGGACCATAATCCCAAGTATTAGCAAGACCACCATATATTTCACTTCCTTGAAAAATAAATCCATATTGTTTGCAATAATTTACTAATTCTTCCATTTTCATAATATCCCTCCTAATAAAAGAAAAAGAGATTCTCATTATGTAAAGACGAGTTTCCCCGCGGTTCCACTTTACTTATTCTAAGAATCCCTCATATTTAATAGCTCCAGTTTTCCACACCTTCATCGCATTAATTAATAAATTTAATTAAATTATAGACAATTAAATAACCAATGTCAATAGTTAAAAAACAAAAATAATCCAGGTTATGATTGTTTTTTTATTAAATTCTATTACATATTTTTATTATCAATTTCCTTTTGTGCATTCATATTTAAGTTTAACTTTATCACCTTCAGCCATAGTAAACCTATCTATAGTTTTATCACAATTATAATTTTTAGGTATATTTTCAAAAATTAAAGTATAATCACCCGATTTAACTCCTAATTCTGTCACGTTTGTACTACCATTTTCATCAAATTCAACCGTAAATGAATGATTAGTACTACTAGCATATAATCTTAAACCTTCAATTACATCACCATTTTGGTCTCTAACAACAATTGTTACAGAATTTTTTGGTAGGAATATCAATTCTAAATTTGATATTACAACATATATCACAATTCCTAATATAGCTATTAATATAATTATACCTATTACCTTATTACCAACCGACTGTTTTGGACTTTCTTCACCACTAGTTTTATTTTCATCATATTGTGTTTTGGCTTCAGCATATTTCTTTTCCATTTGTTTTTTTAATTCTTTAAAATCATCTAAATTAAATGATGCTTTACTATTTTCAGACATATAATATTTTTCCCTTTCCCTACATCAAGCATAACTTGTACTCCTCTAACCTCATAAATCATATCCTCAATTAATATTTGTTCTTTTTCAATTATTTCATTCATACTATCTTCTCCTTTTAAAATAATGAAAAAGGAGACACTTATTTTATCATAAGTATCTCCGCATCATGCATATTTCTATTTTGCCTCTAGAAACACACCCTTCGTCTAAATTGTCATATAAATATCAGGCAAACTATTTAATATATTTAAATTATATATCGTAAATAAAACAATTACAATATTAAAGAAAATAATTTTTAGAAATTATATTTTATTTATCATTATCTAAATCTTCGATAGAATAAGCATTATACCCTTCATATTGATAACTTATATCAATACCTTTCATGAATACTTGTCTATCATTAACTTTATTTGTTAACGCATTTTGTAATAATACTTTAATTTCCAAATCTTTTATCGGACTTCTTTCCATCGCTAATAAATAATCTTCTTTATTTACCTTACTCCAATCAATTACTTGATTAAGTTCTTTTTTTAATATCATATCTAACCAAATACGTGAACTTCTTCCATTCCCTTCTCTAAAAGGATGAGCGATATTCATTTCAACATATTTTTTTATAATATCTTCAAATGTATTTTGAGGCATATCATCAATTTTACTTAAAATTTCTTCAAGATACATACATGATGCAAATCTAAAATTACCTTTTGCAATATTCTCTTTACGTATTTGTCCTGCAAAAGAATATATATCATTAAACAAAAATTTATGAATATCTGATAATCCATTAAATGTTCCAATTTCATATTCATCAATCTTCTTTGTATCAAAAAGTTCTAAAGCTTTTAATTTTGTTATTCTTTCCTCTTCATTGGCTAATTCCAAAGAATTTCTAATACCTAATTTATTTTCCAACATAATAAAGCCTCCATTAATCTAGATATATTATATCATAATTTACATAATTTTACAATCATATTAAAAGATTAAACAACCGAATGTTTAATCTTTTAATATTTTTATTATCCCATCGTATCAGTATTACTTGCTACAATATTTACAGTATCTTCTCCACTTACTCCATTTAATTCATTAATTATTTTATTACTTATTTCTTTTTTAAATCTTATATCATAAATTAATTCAATATTACTTTTATTTAAATATTTACCCTTACATGCATATCCTTTTAAATTACTATTAAGAATTTTTTCTATTTCATCAATATTTACATTATTTCCTTTAATTATTAAGATATACTTATTGATAATAGACACTGTTCTTTTAAATAAGAATAAAATTAAACAAATAACAATCGAACCTACTATTACAATCGTATAATTTTGTGTTCCACAGGCAAGTCCTGATACTACTCCCCAAAAAATAAATGCTGTATCTCGTGGATCTTTCACGGCCGTTCTAAATCTAATTATCGATAATGCACCAACCATCCCTAACGAAACAGATATATTACTTCCAATTACTACCATAACAATTGTTGTAACCATCGTAATCATAATTAATGATACATTAAATCTTGGATTATACATTACTCCTGAATATGTATTTTTATAAGTATAATAAATGATTAATGATACCAAAAATGCAATTAGTAATATTAATAATACTGTACTAAATGACATTTTTACTTGCATTTGCATTAATGCTTCTAAAACTTTTTTCATAAATTAATTATTCCTTCCTAATATATATTTACTTACTGATTGACTTCTAGATACATATTTTTCTAAAATAGTAGATATATATGGTTCTAGTAATCTATCAAATTTAACTTCTAAGTCAACATCTTTTTTATCAATAGTTTCTATATAGTTAATATTTTCTTCAAAAAAATCTCCAACATTTGTACTTGATTTTATTTCAAAATCAAATGTTATTCTAGTAGTTGTTTTACCTTTATAAGCAATTCTTTGATATTCAATAATTACTTTAGGTTTATAATAACCTTCCATTAACATAACATATATTCTTTTAGCTAAATCTTCATCATAATTTAATAATACATGATAATTTCCTTTAATTAATTCTTTAGCATCTTCTTTATTAATTATTAATGATTCTTTTAATTGATGATAATCATATTTAGCTTTTAATTCTAATTTAACTAAATTACCATTAGGTTCATATATTCTTAATCTTATTTTCTTCCTAATCATTTCTCCATTTAATTTATCATAATAATCCTCATCATCAATTGAATCAAAATATAAACTTCTAATCATATATCCATTATAATCTCTATCAATATCTAAAAGAACATTTAATTTTTCTCTTAATCTTAACACCTCATCATAAGGAATTACAAATTTATATTCATGTCTAAATGTTTTTAGAGTGCTCATGATTCTCCTCCTAACGATGAATAACTAACTGTATTATTCTCATATCCAGGTGTCGGTGCCATAAAATAATACCACTTATTATCTTTTTTTCCATAACTAATATTATCAGGTAATATGACTAATTCTATTTTATCAATTATTTTTTTACCATTAGATATAATAAGATATTTATCATTATCCGATAATCTAAAATTAGTTATTAATTGATTATCAATAATTTTACTTGTATCTCCTAAATATATTAATAAATATGATTTTTTATTTATTGTTATATTTGGTAATTTATATTTTTTTAATTCATCAATATCATCTGTTAAATATAAATTATTTAAATTCAAATCTTTATTAGAATCATTATATAATTCAATAAAATCATAATAATTATTATTT